>CANJZR010000314.1 GCA_947479075.1 Planctomycetaceae bacterium | reverse complement strand
GAGGCTCTTAGTCTCTGGGGCCGCTCCGCTGAGGGCCGAATTCGCCGCTACGTTCTGATGAGTTGTGTCGCTGTTCTCGGAACATGTGCCACGCCGTACGGGCTCGATCTGCATCGCTGGATGATTGCCGCCATTGGACATCCTCAGCCAGAGATCCTCGACTGGCAGCCGATCCCCCTCTTGTCGGCGGAAGCAGTTCCGTTCTGGTCACTGGCGACGATAACACTGTTCTCGCTGCGGTTCTCACGGCTGACGAAGGACTTCACCCAGCTGATGATTCTGGGGCTGGTCTGCTGGCAGGCGGTCAGCCATATCCGCCATCTGACATTCCTGGCAATTCTGGTGGCGTTCTGGATTCCCCCGCACTTCCAGTCGGCCTGGCAGGCGATCACCACGCGGGAGGGTGAATCGTCCCCTACTCCGCCACTGACTCAGGGATTCGCCCGGTGGGTCTGTGTCGGACTGCTGGCACTCACAGCCTGGATGGGTGTCCGACTGGTTCCTCGCATCACACATCTCGAAGTCGATACCAGTCAGTATCCCGTGGCGGCCATGCAGTTCATGGAAGACCGCCACCTGCGGGGCCGGACGGTCGTCACATTCAACTGGGCTCAGTATGCCCTCGCCTGCTTCGCCCAGGAGCCCGATCCGCTGGTTCGCTCGACCGTCGCGATCGATGGGCGATACACGACCTGTTACTCGCCCGAAGTGATCGATATCCACTTCGATTTTCTGTTCGGCAAGGATTACCCCGGCCAGCGTTACCGTAGCCCGAAATCGGGACCGATCAATCCCGAGAAGGCACTGACCCACGCCAGTCCCGAACTCTTCGTCCTGAACCGCAACCAGCGAGGCTCCGTGCGCATCCTGGAAGCCCATCAGCAGGATTGGACGCTGCTGTACCAGGACTCGCTGGCCCAGGTCTGGGGACTGAAGAAGCGTTTTGACACGCCCGGTGAAGTGGATTACATCCCCCCCGCACAGCGCAAAATCAGCGATGCCCCGCAACAGGCTCGCGTCCCTTACCCGGCTCTCCCGACCATTCCGAATTCGATCTGATGAGAACGTCCCTGCCTGCCGAATTGGATAGGCACAGTTGATCTGACCGGTCGTGAGACTCACGACAATGCCACTACGCCATTCGGATCACGCCTGATACGTGCCCAATGGCATGCTTTGCGTTTGCTGTTTCTCCGCGGGGAGATCATGATGAGGGGACCGCGACGGGGTGCTTCTTTTATCGCATGCTGTTCGCGTCGATGTCCCACTCATTCATCACGCATTCCCAGCTGCACTCCACATGTCATCTTCTCCGCGTCGCTCGAAGCTCACACCCCGCATGATCCTGTGGGTCGTCGGTATGGCCATAGGCTTTGCCGTCATGTACTTCTCCCTTCCCAAGAAGAAGCTGGACGGCCCCGAAGGTCGCATCCAGCCCGATGCCAGCCTGCAAACCTCAAAGAGCAGCCTGTGTGAAACCAAGCTGACTAAGTGGATCCAGAGCGTTAACCCGGAACGATTGCAGTACAACACCGATATCGAAAGTCGCGTGATCGAGCTGAATCGCTACTGGACAACTTGCGGCCCGGCCGCAGGCAGCGAGCCGCTGGTCTCCGACCTCAAGCCGATTGAGTCGCAGGTGGAGGGAGACTACTTGAAGCGAGTCCTCGCGACTCGATTCGGACGACGCGACATCGAACATATCCGTCAGTCCATCTTGCTCAGCCGGATCACAGACCGGGTCAAGAAGGAGCACCAAACGGATCTCGATCGAGCAGTCGCCCTCATCGCTCTCATCTCGCCACAGATAGAGCCGCTTCCACCCCGGCAATCGCTGGACCGTCCTCTGACGCCGTTTGACTGTCTTCTCAACGGCCAGGGTACACCTGCCGATCGAGCGTGGGTGCTGGCGGAAGCCATGCGGCAGCTCCATCTCGACTCGGTCGTACTGACGACCGATGGAGAAGACGTTCAACCACTGCTGGCGGTGCTGGTCGAACAGGACGCTTATCTGTTCGATTCACTGACGGGTTGGCCAATCCCAGCTGCGGGTGAAAGCCAGCGCAAGACGATTTACCGTGTTCCTGCCAAGCTGAAAGAAGTGCTGGCGGACGACTCGATTCTTCGTCAGCTCGACGTTGCAGGTCGGCCTTACCCCTGGACGGTCGACAAGTTGAAGGCCGCTCGCGCGGGCCTGGTTGGGACCAGTTGTACCTGGGCCCCCCGGATGGCGGAGCTGCAGTATCAGTGGCCCACAAATCAGGGGTGCGTGATCTACGACGGACTGGGCCCCAGTTCCGCCATTACCAAGGGATTATCCGAGCGAGTGACGAGCCACCTGGCACCACTGGGGTATGCTGCCGACCGCATCCGCGTGTGGGAATACCCCGAACAGCAATCCGCATTGTATGACTCGATGGGGGCGGAGTCGGCGCCTCACATGACCCCACTGGTCGATGTGATGTCGGGGCCAAGATCATTCGTGGAAGAACCTGACCCCAAGACCAACAACGTCAAGGTCACCATCCAGAAAGCGAAACGCCCATTGCAACTGGCTCGGGTGCAACATCTGCTGGGGCATCGGGTCGATGCCATCGGCAATTACCTGACCATGATGCGGGCTCATCGTTCGGCCCCCAAGATGGGAGGAAAAATTGACTCCACAGTTCAACTGGCCATGGACCAGAATCGCCTGCTCGCCGACAAGGTGGTCTACTGGATGTCATTGGTCCAGTTTGAGAACGATGACTACGACGCCTGTCAGGGGACTCTACGCAGCTACATGCGAGAGTTTCCGCTGGGCGAAATGCGGGACGCAGCTGTCCTGCGACAAGCGGCCTGCCTGGAGAAAGCCAACAAATATGAAGAAGCGGAGAAAGCCCTGTCAGCGATCGGACCGGGACTGTATGAACAGCGGCGGGAGTTGCTGTTGCGTCGCCTGAAAGAACTGCGGGGAGCTGTGGCAGCTGCCCCTCCCGTCACCACACCGGAGCCACCCGCTCAACCCGCTGAGCCAGCACCACAAACTCCAGATCCCGGTGCACCACCTGCCCAGCCAGGGGAGACATCTCCGCCGCCTCCACCACAAGCGGAAGCAACTCCTTAAAGCCCAAGAGGCGTGGAACCAATCCACGCCTCTTTTTCTTTCTGACACAAAGACTGTCGGTGACTTACAGTTCCCGGACCCAGATGTTGCGATACCGTACCGGGTTCCCATGATACTGCAATGAGATCGAATCCTTCGCATCGTGAGGTTCATAAGAAGGCGGGTTCTCGTAGTAGGTTCCCCCCAGAATCTCAGTGTGGTCCTGGACGACGACCCCGTTCTGCAACACCGTGACATAGGCCGGGGACTTCAGCGAGCCATCCGCACGGAAATGGGGAGCCTTGAAAATAATATCGTAAGCCTGCCATTCGCCCGGCTTGCGGCAGGCGTTCACCAGCGGTGGACGCGTCTTATACAGTGACGCACATTGCCCGTCGAAGTAGGTCTTGTTCTCATAGGAATCGAGGACCTGCACCTCGTACCGACTCATCAGGTACACACCGCTGTTCCCTCGGCCCTGCCCTTCGCCTTCGACCTTCTCGGGCGTCGCGAACTCGACGTGCAGCTGGCAATCGCCGAACTTCTCCTTGGTGCGGACATTGCTGCCGACCTGAGCATAGCCGTCCTGAATCACCCAATCCTTGACGCCGTCCCAGGCATCCATGTTCTGACCGTTGAAGAGAACTTTTGCATCGGAGGGAATCGGCGTGGAGGTGTCGACCACGCGAGGCTCAGCCCAGTTGACTCCGCTCTTCCATTCTTCCGTCATGCCGATGGCCCCGCAGGCGAGCATGACAGCTGCAATGATCCAGTGAAACGGTTTTCGCATGGCGGGTGATTCCTTGTATCGGGGATGAAATCGGGGACCTCGGTGATCAGTGTGCCGGGTTTAGAACCGGGTTGCAAGAAGAGGCCAAGTGAGTGGTCAAAGAGCGAATTCTTCCGAGCACGAACGATACTTGGCGAGTCTATCGTCCACCGAATGACCTCAAGCAGAATGCGATCAACTCGTCAGGCTGCGACTCTCCCGCACCTCGCTTTCGCTCTGCGGCGTTGCCGATCGTAGATCGACCCGTGATACTGAAAGGGATTCGGAAACTCGTTCGACGGCTTCACTCGACGAAGACGTGGAGACTCACAATGCGTGGTTCGCTGGGTGCGATACTGTTCTGTCTGGCAGCCTGGTTCGCTCCAGTGGTGTATGGACAACAACCCGAGACAGCTGCCCTGCCCGAGATGATCGAATTCAACCGGGATATCCGACCGATCCTGTCAGATAACTGTTTTCAGTGCCACGGTCCCGACCGGAACAAGCGCGAGGCGGATCTGCGTCTCGACACGGAAGAGGGGCTCCACGGGCAGGGCGACAAACCCGGAACAATCGTCGCCGGTCAACCCGACAAGAGCGAGCTGTTCCATCGGGTCGTCACGACCGATGCCGATTTGCACATGCCGCCTGCAATGACAGGCAAGGCCCTGAAGCCTCGCGAGGTCGAACTGCTCAGACGCTGGATTGAACAGGGTGGAAAGTTCGAGGGGCACTGGGCTTTCCTGCCACTCCGAGTCGATCCCGCCGTCGCCGCACTGACCGACACAGAAGCCTCGGCGAGAATCGACGAGTTCCTCGACGCGATACGACAGCAGAACCACCTAGACGAATCCCCGGAAGCTGACAGAGCGACGCTGCTCCGGCGACTGCACTTCGACCTGACAGGTCTTCCGCCCTCAGAAACAGAGGTCGCCGAGTTTATCGCAGATAACTCCCCTTCGGCCTTTGAAAAGAAGGTCGATCAGCTACTGGCCTCACCCCATTTCGGAGAGCGGCTGGCGATGTGGTGGCTCGACCTGGTGCGCTACGCCGACACGGTCGGGTACCACGGCGACCAGGAGATGAGCGTTTCCCCCTTTCGGCAGTATGTCATCGATGCATTTAACGCCAACAAACCCTTCGATCAGTTCACCCGGGAGCAGCGGGCCGGCGATCTGCTGCCGAATGCGACTCTCGAGCAGAAGATCGCCAGCGGTTACAACCGTCTGGGGATGAT
>CANJZR010000313.1 GCA_947479075.1 Planctomycetaceae bacterium | reverse complement strand
CCCCAACCGCGACAGACACTCTCCGGGCTCTGTCCGACCTTAATGGTCTTCGGGGGCGCGGCTGTAGTGATTCCAGATGCAAGTAGAAGTGCAGCTAGTGAACTCAGGATCAGGCGGGGCATGGGGGACTCCGGGGGGCAAGGTGGGCATTGGGGTGGGAGATCGAATTGTAGCAATTTCGGAGACAAATTTCGCTCTGTCGAGAGGGGGATGCGGTAGACAGAAGCGTCCGTAATTCTTGGAGATCAGAAGCCTGAGTAGACGATTCCCCCTTGATGGGGGACACTGCGGGTTCATGAAGTGGGTGAACTCGTTTTCTGAGATGTGCTGATGGAGTTGCGAGCTTTTGCGGAACGCATCCTGCTGACGCCTCTGATCGCGTCCAAGCTGGAGCCGTTGGCGGGCGGCATTGAGGACAGGAGCCCTGGCGAGCCGCTGCGGGTGGAGGTCCCTTCACGCCCGGCGAATCTGCAGTTCGCAGCTCCCCGGACCACGCCATCGATGCCGCATCCTCTGGCTCTGTCCGAGGAGGGGAAACGGGCGGTGGCCCACCACATCATGGCCAATCACGAGTTGCAGGCTCTCGAGGTCATGGCGTGGGTGCTGCTGGCGTTTCCCGATGCCCCGGCGGAGTTTCGGGCCGGGATCGCCCGTGTGATGGCTGATGAGCAGAGGCACACACGAATGCACATGGAGCGGGCGTCCCGGCTGGGGCTGGAGTTTGGTGAACTGCCGGTCAATTGTTACATCTGGAAACAGACACGGACGTTCGACAACCTGCTCGATTACATTGCCGTGCTGCCACTGGTGTTCGAGGCCCGTAACCTCGATCACTCACTTGAACTCGAGAGAGCTTTCCTCGCTGTCAGTGATCCGCGGAGTGCCGCTCTGATGCGTCGCATTCATGAGGATGAAATCGAACATGTCTCGTTTGGCATGCATTGGTTGAAAACGCTTAAGAATCCGACGGAAACCGAGTGGGAGGCGTTTTGTACTCACTTGAAATGGCCGATGAATGCTGGCAAGTCGTACGGGGACGATTTCCAGCGGGAGGCTCGATTGAGATCGGGGATGCCCGAAGAGTTTGTCTCGCGAGTGGAAGCCCTGCGTGATTCGTCCGCTGTCCCTCCTCAACCTCCACGAGATCGCAAACATGTTTGAGCGGCGAAACGATGACCTGTTGTCGCGATACGCATTTCTGATGCGGATGGGACGCAGTTTTGGGATCACACTTCTGGTCGTGGCGTTTTCGCTCGCCTTTGGCAGTGCGGGGTACCATTACTTCGAGAATATTGGCTGGGTCGACTCGATATTGAATGCGTCAATGATCCTGACCGGGATGGGGCCGGTGGATCAGATGCAGACCACGGGAGGAAAACTGTTCGCGACGTTTTATGCGCTCTATAGCGGCATTGCCTTCCTGACGATCGTGACCATAATGCTGGCTCCGATCATGCATCGCTGGTTACATCATTTTCATCTGGAAGATGATGACGAAGACGAAGCTGTCAGCGCTGTGTCGCGCCCACCCTCCGCTCGCTCTGGTTCATAATCATTTCGGAAGCTTGATGAGTGGCAGTCTTGGCTCCGAAATGGGGAGACCAGGTCGGCTCAGTCGTTCCACGGGCGAGAGGCGTGTCTGGCCGGAATAGCGTGAAGCGGGGCCGCTTCGAGGCGAGCCGTCTGTAAGACTACTTCCGTCGCGTTGAGCTCAACCCCACCCACCAGACCAAATACAGTCTGGCCGACACGGTTGGTCATCGCCACCGCATCGACACCATCGGGGGAAGGGTAGGCCTGCGTCGCGAGTTGGGCAGTGTTACCAAGGGCGGATGGTTGCCAGTGGACCGACTCATCCAGCTGCTGATTGCGAATCAAGGTACAGACAACCATCCAGTCGAACAGGTTTTGCAACTCCGCGAAGACCGGATGAGCAATCGCCAGTTCGGGAATATGGTCTGTGAATTGCCGGGCGAACTGGTTGCTGCCTTGTTTCGTGAAGGGGGCTTTCGCTCGGTTACCCTGCGAGTTGGTGAACTCGTCCTGAGCCAGCAGCTGGAGCCGTTGCCCCGACAGCCGGAAGAGAGAACGGTCCTCATTGGCCTGAATCGGATCGTACAACGGTGTAAACCACCACCGACTGAGAGTGCTGCCACCCGAGCGTTGGAACTGCAGCTGACTCGTCACGCCCTTCACCAGGGAGGGGTCCTTGCCCAGAGCGATACGCTTCATACGCAGGTCGGCTTCGACCAGCGCCATGGCGAAGTGAGTATGCTTGGGGACACCGTTGACGCTGATCACCTGGCGCCCGAGCCTTTTTGCCATGGTGTCGAACAGCTTGCCCACCGTGTTAGGCTTGGCCACCAGATTCTGGCTGGCGAACGCATTGAATGCGGCGATCCCCTCGGGAGTCGGGTCAATAGAACACGTGACTGAAGTGTGATTCGATGCGACCGTCCGCCAGGCAACCAGCAGGTCCTCCAGGTTCAATACAGGACGCCCGGTATTGATGCCTCGCATACGACCTTGTGCATCGGGGATGAAGCCTTCTGCGGGGCCGACGATGGCCAGGTCGTTATTCTCGCGATCTACAACGACGTAATCGATTCGAGTCAGCCCGGCGAGATACTTCAACTCCGGGGGGATCTCACCACCCGATTGGAGCGTGGAAGTCAACAACTCGTCGAGTTGTTTCAACGAGACCCGTCGAGCGGCCGACGACCTACCCAACAGTTCGGCGAGTGGTGACTTCTCATAGGCCGCCTGTCGCTTCTTGGCAGCTGCGGGGGTCTCCTTGAGCGGAGCCAGGGCCGACACGAGGCCTTCCGCGTCAATGCGAATTCCTCCGACACCGACACCACCAGCCCCCCCACCAACTCCGATCTGTGCAACACTCATGCGACCATTGAGCAGACTGATGATCAGGCACAAGCCGATGAAGCGTATCGAAACCCGGACCGACATGGGGAACTCCCGTCTCGCTGTGTCAAACGGTCACACACGGAGATTCATGCTATCAGAATCGACTGGTCCCAACTTCGAAAAATCGTTCCACGATGGCTGAAAGCGGACCGGTGATGGCTGCTGCATGCGTCGGGCCCCCTGTTCCCTTGCTGCTGCTCTATTCCCTGTCAGAATGCGTCAGGCTCGATTCGTAACTCCTGATTTGCTGGAATCCCATGGCACGTTGGCCTGACAGTTGGCGTTCAAACCTGATTGCCGGTCTGCTGATTTTCGTGCTGCTGCCAGTTCTGTGCTGGCTGGCATGGGCCTACACGCGTCGCTGATTTTTCCAGCTGTTCCTCTGCGGATCGCCCTCCAGGACACTGCTTCACATGACGACCACAGCTCCGATTCTCACCGACAACGAAGTGCGTGAGTGGATTCGCAAGAATGTCCCGATCGCGGATGTGGCCGGAAAACGAATTCTCCTGATTGTGCCTGACGCGACCCGCACCGCTCCGCTGCCGCTGTTGTGGGATGCGCTGTTCACGCACATCAAGCCACATGTTGCCGCTCTCGATGTGATGATCGCGCTCGGGACGCACAAGCCGATGTCCGAGGCCCAGATCTGCAAGCTGCTCGGTATCGATGATATGGAGCGGATGCGACTGTTCTACCAGACCGAGTTCTACAACCACGAGTGGGACAACCCGGAAGCCTTGATCACCCTCGGAACGCTCACCGAAGAGGACACCGCGAAGGCCTCGAACGGGCTGCTCTCGAAGGTTGTTCCGGTTCAGATCAACAAGCGGATTCAGGATTACGACCAGCTGATGGTCCTCGGCCCGGTCTTCCCGCATGAGGTGGTGGGGTTTTCCGGAGGAAACAAGTACTTCTTCCCGGGGATTTCGGGGCCCGACCTGCTGAACTTCTTCCACTGGCTCGGGGCACTGATCACCAATGTCGGGATCATTGGGGTGAAGAGTACGCCGGTCCGCGATGTCGTGAACATGGCTGCGGACATGATTCAGAAGGAGAAGCGGGCGCTCACCTTCGTCGTGACGAGTGATGGTACAGCTCGCCTGCATGGGCTGTTTTACGACAAGCCGGAGAAGGCGTGGAGCGATGCGGCCGATCTCTCCGGAACTGTCCACATCAAGCGGATGGACAAGCCATTCAAGACGGTGCTGTCGTGCGCTCCCAAGATGTATGACGAGCTGTGGACCGCCGGGAAGTGCATGTACAAGCTGGAGCCGGTGGTTGCCGATGGCGGCGAGCTGATTATCTACGCCCCGCACCTGGATGAGATTTCGCTGACGCACGGTGAGAACCTGATGAAAGTCGGTTACCACTGCCGCGACTACTTCATCAAGCAGTGGGACAAGTTCAAGGATTACCCGTGGGGCGTGCTGGCCCACTCGACGCATGTGCGTGGTGACGGGACTTTTGAGAACGGCGTGGAGAAGTGCCGCGTGCAGGTGACCCTCGCCTCGAAGGTCCCCGAGTCGGTCTGTAAGTCGATCAACCTCGGCTATCGCGACCCCGCGACGATTAATCTCGATGACTATGCGGGCCGCGAAGATGAAGGCATCCTTCTTGTCTGGAAGGCGGGGGAGCAGCTGTATCGGTTGAAGGATTGATCTCTGTCTGTGGTTCATTTCGTCCCGCCAGGGACGATTGAAAATAGCCCACCGATTTATCGGTGGGACAATGAGCGATACCACCCATGCAGTCCCGTCAGGGACGAAAGAGGTCCTTGGTTGTTATCAGCCAATCTCGTTGTTCGGTCGAGAAAGATTATCGAGGCGCACCAGTCTTTCGTCCCTGACGGGACTGGTTCAAACATAGACTTGGCTACCCACCGATAAATCGGTGGGCTATTTTCGGATGTCCCTGGCGGGACAAAGATAAGAAACTGTTGCGGAGGGGCCAATGCACTCATTCGTCAGTTGCCTGATGCACATCGTCTTCAGCACGAAGGACCGACGCCCATTTATTACAACGGAACTCCAGGAACGGTTATGGCCATACCTCAGTGGAATCGCTCGCGAGAATAAGATACGGGCGATCAAAGTGGGCGGGGTTGCCGATCAAGTTCATCACCTGGTGTCGCTGCCATCGACGCTCTCGGTGGCGAAGGCTGTGCAGTTGAT
>CANJZR010000312.1 GCA_947479075.1 Planctomycetaceae bacterium | reverse complement strand
GCCAGGGCTCGTTGCATGACTCGAGCTGGCGAATCGAGGATAGAAACAGCGAGCGTGAATGCCTGCCCGCGCTGGAGGTCATCACTACTCAACAAGGTCGTTGTGTTCCAGGGATCGGGCGTCAGTGTGACGATACAGCGGGCACCCGACAAATCGTCAGCCGGCAGGGCCCGGGAGGTGTCGCGGATCAGCACGTCGGCTCGCCCGGTGCAACGTATCTCTCCGCCGGAGTACGTCAGCCAGTCGGCCCACATCTCTCGCAGCTCCAGATCAGTGATCTGGATGTTGAACGTCAGGCCAGTCAGATTGGGGACGGCATCTTCGACCGCCAGATCGTCGTACCCGGAGGTCAATGGGGACCATGCGGTTTCCAGGCAAGTATTGGCCCCAGAAATACATTCTTCCTGGCGAGTTGTTACCAGCGGCCACTGAGGGTCAGTTCTCCCGACACCCGCACGCCAGGGGCCGACGATCCGCTCGATCTTTGTCAGTGGGAAGTGCTCGTACAGCCGGGCAAACCCGGTTTCTCGCAACACTCCTGCCTGGTCGTCAACTACGATCCAGGAAGGCGTGACGGGGGTAGTCCGCAATGACTCAACAGAGTCATAGACAGACCACCCGGCGGGGCAGCGTGAGGTTGGTCCCACCCAGGCTCGATCATCCATGTCGAAGGTCTCTCAACCGTGAGGGGAAGCGATATTACTTCGGCTTCACGGTCTTCAAATCAGACTTCGAGGTCGATTCGGTTGACGACCGATCACTGCCAAGCGACGTGTTCACAGCGCCACGGCGAGCCCCGGACTGGAGATTGAACTTCCCTTGGCTGCCGGGGATATAGAGCCGGGATTCTGGCTTCCAGCCCAGGTAGGTCAGGAAGTCCTTGAGCGACACGATCTTGATGCCGTACTCGCGAGCTTCCTGAACCAGTTCCTCGTGCTGCTTTTGCACTTCCAGAATCTGATTCCGCTTCGTTTCGTCCGAGATGAAGAGTGATGGATCGCCCACGTCACCCACGATCAGCCACTTCGTGTGGACAGACAGTTTAGCGTCTGCCGGAACACGCTGTCCGTCCTCTGTGATCTCCACATCAACGTCTGCTCCGGCATTGTTGAGCAGATCCTTGAGCATTTTGCGATCCTTGGCATTCATCTCGCCATCGCCGTTCAGGTCACCATCGCCCACAAACGCAAAGTACTCCTTCATCCCCGCTGACCAAGCGGGCGAGAACGCTACGTCACCCACGCTGACCGGTCGATCGCGACTCTCTTCCACGATTCGAGCCACAGACGAAGTGTCGTTGACTTCGACAATCTCGACTTTGGCCTTCACGTCTTCGGGACCGCGGGCAATGCCCTGGTTCGTCTTGCCGTAAATCGAGAAGGTCACCTGTGGCCGCAAGCCGTCTTTACGTCCCACATCCAGCCACACCGTGCGAGTCGTATTGTCGACGGTCGTCACCTTCGCGTCGGGGACGTCGAAGCTGTAGTTCTGAAGTTCGTCCAGCTGCTGGCGTTGAAAATCGACGATCTGATTCAGACGGGAAATTCGCTCGTTGAGCTCTTTGGACATCCGGGCGAGCTCGTCACGAATCTGCTCCTTCTCCACCTGCTCAGTACGGTAAGTCTGCTGCCACTTGGCGATTTCCGCGTCCTTCTGGCGGACGAGTTCATCACGTTCCTTGATCAGATTGGTCAGATCGGTTTCCGACTTATCCTTATCGCCTTTAAATGTTTCCACGCGGTTATTGGCACCCGTTGTGGCAGCCAGGAAGGCATCCTTCTCCGATTGCAGGCTGGCCTTCAGCTGCTTGTTCTCTTCGTTTAGAGCATCAATACGGGTTCGCATGCTGGCGAGGGTGGCCGAATAGGTCGGCTGAGACAGGTCGACCCCGAACGTTGTCAGTTCGCGTTGACCAGCTTCACGGACCGAGTTCGGTGGAGGAGGATTACCAGCTCCGACATCCGCCTGATTCAGGCCGAGCATCGCCTTCAGAGCTTCGATATCAGACAGAGCGGTCGTGAGCGCTCCCTGAACGTTCGACTGGTCCTTTTTCGCGGCGTTTGCGACGGCCAGCTGTTCGCCAAAGCTCTTGGCGTACATGATCGTCGTGACGAGCAGGATCAGCGTCGTCATCACAAAACCGATGAGCCAGAAATGCACAGCACCGGGTTTACTCGACGGGGAAGCTGCCATGGGATTCCGCCTTCAGAAGGACTTGCCAGAACCTGATCGAACCTGTTGTGTGGGGAGATTTCCCTGGGAAATCCTGACCCTGACTGATGCTGGAGTTCCGGCAACGACATGTCGCTGCAAACTCCGGTGGCGCAATCCTTACGCTCCGACGCATATCCTCTTCTTCGGGACTTCTGCAGGTCGTCTCCATCGGAAATCGAATCGATCCTACGACAGAAGCAGCGAGCAACCCCGTTACAGACCGGACAACCGTCGCAACAGATACCGCCCACCCCTTTGGAAATCTCCACATTCAAGTCTAAGCCGACCCCCTCCCCTGTCAATAGGTTTCGGCGCGTTCCAGCCGTTCTGGTGATGTTCGAGTTCGTTCCCGTTTGAATATTCCGAGGACTTGCTGCGAAACAGGGGGTGGTTGCGGGTTGCGTTCACGGGAGCAAGTGACCGCCCCTCTGCCGCTGAGTCTCCCGTGGCCAGTCGACAGTTGGTCCCCTCCGAAAGAGCCCAGCCTCCGATGGAGTTCAGCCAACCGGCATTTCCTGATAAGCCCGGCGAGGCAGCTGAGCATGATTCCGGGCAATGTCCCTTGCGCAGTCGAACTATCCCCGTACCGATCCCGTGAATTCGCCATCTGCCTCTGAACCGCGAAGCGGTGACAGCCAGTAGCCTTGGGCGCCAGCCCAAGGAATTCAGTGGCCCCAAACACGCAGCCGCGAAGCGGCGACAGGAGCAGTGCCAGCAGACGGTTCTCTGTCGCCTCTTCGAGGCTGCGTGTTTCAACATCTTCCTACCGCAGGCTGACGCCTGCGGCTATTCGCTTTCGCCTCTTCGAGGCTTCAGGCAACCTGTTCGTATCGCCTGCCTCGAAACACGAACCTCCAGCCGCCCGGCGACTCTCGCAGCCTCTCCCTACGACTCGATAGACTTCCGGGAACTACACAACCTCCCACATAGGACCATCTCCGATGTCGCTGCTGCCCCTCGAAACTGACCTCATCCAGGCTCTCCGGGTGCATGCTCCCCCGCTACTTCGCTGGGCTGGGGCTCTGGCCAAGCAGCTGCGGAAGTTCAACATCAAGCTCGAAGGGAAGTCGAGCGGCAGTTCCAACACCGACGCGCTGACGCTGGCCGACCTGACGGTGCAGGAACTGCTGGTCTGCGGATTGCGGGATGCCGATCCGATCTTTCATCGCTGCCGTCTGGAGGCTGAAGAGGCGAACGGCGACGTGGGAGCCTTCGACGAGTCGAGCGAATACACGATCGCCCTCGATCCGATTGACGGAACCAAGTACTTCAGCGAGCGAACCGGCAATGGCTGGGCCGTAATGCTGCACCTGCGGACGAAGTTCGATGTGATCTACTCGCTGGTTTACGCGCCGGAGATGGGTGAACAGGGGACCTGGACCGAGGCCTTTGGTCAGACCGTTAAAACCGGCCCCGACAACCACCGCATCCCCGCCGAAGCGTGGCTACGAAACATGCCCGCGATCGATCGCGCAAGCCGCGGCGACTCGAAGAGCATTTACCTGATCGGGTTCCAGAAGGCCGACCGCGCCCGTTCTGAAGCAGTCACAGCTGCGGGGCTGTGCGGAGTCGCTCCCGACGACATGCCGGGCAGCATCTACCCGCTGCTGGCCAGCGGCGAGTTCGGCGGCTCGCTGATTCACACGCCGAACATCTATGACTTCCCAGTCGCCCTGCACATCGCCCGGGCACTCGGCGGCCAGTCGGTCTGGGTCCACAACGGCCAGCCGGTGAACTTCACTGAGACCTGGATGGACGACCGCGCTGACATGCTCCGCATCCCCGGCATCGCAGCCACAGCTGTGAATCCCCAGTCGCTGAAGATCCTGGTTGACCTCGCGAAGGACTGGAGCCAAGTGCGGTACGAGTAGTGGTGCCACCTTCACTAACCCGAAGCGTCAGCGAGGGCGAATGGCAATTCACGGTGAATCATTCGGGGCATCAACCGATTGAAGTGCATGCCACACCTGAGCTGGGATCGAGGTCAGAGACGCTCGCCCTCGCTGACGCGTCGGGTTGGTGAAGAGACTTACCCTTCAGCACACTTCGGACACGAGTAGTGCAAACTCAACCGGTCGGTGGGCCACTTCTCTTCGGGGGTGTCTTTCTCGACGCGGATGAGGTGGATCACGCCTTTGCCGAGGTTCAGGGCGGCTTCGGTCGAGTCGGCGATGCGGCCACGGGATTCGGCGTCGACCTTTACGCGGTCGACGACGACCTGCACGAGGTGTTCACGCTTGTGATCGATCGCGGGGACATCTTCGATGCCGTAGGTCGTGCCGTTGATCCGCACACGCAGGAATCCCTGCGTCCCGAGCTTATCCCACAGCTTGGTGTAACTCTGGCCGACGGGGACTTCGACGGGGGCAGCCAGATAGAGCCGCGTTCCCTCGGGGAAGGCCAGAATGCGGGCGATGATCTGATCAGTCGTCTGGCGGATGACCGGGACCTGGCAGATCGGGCAGTACGGCTGGCCGAGTCGGGCGAAGAGAACCCGCAAGTAGTCGTAGATCTCGGTCACGGTCCCGACGGTGGAGCGAGGGCTGTTGCCGACGGTCTTCTGCTCGATCGCGATGGCCGGGGAGAGGCCGGAGATGTGCTCGACGCGGGGCTTGGGCATCTGGCCCAGGAACTGCCGGGCATAGGCCGACAGCGATTCCACATACCGCCGCTGCCCTTCCGCATAGAGCGTATCCATCGCCAGCGACGACTTGCCGCTGCCGCTCGGGCCGCAGAAGACGCTCATCTGGTCTCGCGGCACCGTGAGGTCGATCGATTGCAGGTTGTGTTGAGCGGCACCGCGAATGTGGATCTGATGGTCGGCAGCGAGCGGGGGGCGTGAGCCTCCCGTGCCAGTGAGAGCGTGACTCGACACGACGGTCGCGGGTGATGGTTTCGG
>CANJZR010000311.1 GCA_947479075.1 Planctomycetaceae bacterium | reverse complement strand
ATGAGAATCTCATGGCCTTGAGACTCGTCGGGCGTCGCATACCCACTCGCCCTCGCTGACGCTGCGGGTTGGTAAAGACGGCACCGCACGCTGTTACATCCCTCTCTCCTGATCTGTGTCATCCTGAAAATCTGTGTCCCACTCTTCCTACCTCTCCCGAACCCGTCTCATTTCTCCTCTGCCACATCGAGAAGTACAATCACCCGGCACTGACATTCAAGCTGTCTGTCTTCACGATCAATGACTCACACCACAGCAGGGCACCACATGAGCCAGAAGTTCAACGTTGCGATGGTCGGTCTCGGGTTCGGGGCGGAGTTCCTCCCCATTTACAAGGCCCACCCCCTGGCCAATGTGCAGGCTCTCTGTCAGCGGAATGAAGAGAAGCTCAACAAGATCGGCGACCAGTTCGGCGTGGCGTCCCGCTACACCAAGTACGAGGACGTGCTGGCCGATCCCAAGGTCGACTTCGTTCACATCAACTCGCCGATCCCCGACCATGCGTGGATGAGCATGGAGGCCCTCAAGGCCGGCAAGCATGTGATGTGTACGGTCCCGATGGCGACCAACATCGCTGACTGTGAAAAGATCTGCGAACTCGTTGCCAGCACCGGCAAGAAGTACATGATGGCCGAAACGGTCGTCTACTCCCGCGAGTTCCTCTTCATCAAGGAAATGTACGAACGCGGCGAACTCGGCCAGATCCAGCACCTCGCAGCTTCCCATCCGCAAGACATGGACGGCTGGCCCGATTACTGGGAACGCATGATCCCGATGCACTACGCCACCCACGTCGTCAGCCCGGTCCTCGGCCTGATGAACAAGCGGGCGGAGTACGTCAGCTGCTTCGGCTCGGGCACGGTGCGTGAGGACATCCAGAAGAAGTCGGGCAACAAGTTCGCGGTGGAAAGCTGTCATATCAAGCTGAAGGACAGTGACCTGACCGCGCATGTCTGGCGCTGTCTGTATGACGTGGCCCGGCAGTATCGCGAGAGCTTCGACGTGTACGGCACGAAGAAGAGCTTCGAGTGGACGCTGGTCGAGCATGAGCCGCACGTGATCCACACCGCCAAGCGGCCCGAGCCGGAGATCCCCGAGAAGATCACCGTGCCCGACTACGCCCACCTGCTCCCCGAGCCGATCCGCAAGTTCACGCTTCCCAGCGAAATCCACGACGCCGACCACCTCAGCTTCCTGCAGGGCGGCGGCCACGGCGGCTCGCACCCGCACCTCGTCAACGAGATGCTGAACGCCCTCGCCCAGAACCGCGACCCGTGGCCCAACGCCACCCTCTCCGCCAACTGGACCTGCGTCGGCATCTGCGCCCACGAATCAGCGCTCAAGGGGGGGCAGATTGTGAACCTGCCGGAGTTTACGTTGAAGTGACCGAAGAGCCGGAAGCGTGAGCGCCCGGGGAGATCCGGGGGCCACTACGCAATAAGCCAGTCGGGGTATCTGACTCTCACGAGCTGGCCCTCTGAAGGGCAGTTCGTGAAGCGATCTGGTTACCATGAAGCGACTAGTAATGTTGGACGGAGCAACAAGCACGATATGCTTTGCTAGCAAAGCATATCGTGCTTGTTGCTCCGTGAAAAGAGGTAAACTATGCCCGGAGGATATTTTTTTCGATTTTCCTTGATTCCTACCCCCAGATCACGTACGCTTAGCTAGCTAAGCGCACGTGATCTGGGGGTAGGACGTGGTTAAGAAGGATTCCGTTCCTGACAAAGGTCAAGCTTACAAAGAAGCTTTTGTGTCCGCTCTAAGCCAGCATCTTGCGACCCCCAGTGAGAGTTGGCCGAGCGTGCGGTGCTGGGCAAAGGACTCTCTGTTAAAAGTCATCAAGCAGGTCCGAGACGAGCTTGCCATCCAAGGCCATGGATCCAGCCAGTCTCATTCGTCTCTGCTCGATTGGATGTGCAAGATTCGATTGATGGCAAAGCTTCCCATTGAGGGAGCATCCATCTATTTGTTTGAAGCGGGGGCCACCACAGAGTCCGAAGTTGACCCTCTAGAACTGCTGATGGCCAGTGTGCCTGCTGGAGTCATCTGCTACATGAGTGCCATCGTATATCACGGATTGACGACACAGCACGCAGGACATCACCACATCGCGAAACTGGTTCCCACGAAACCAACTCAAGAAATCGAGCAAGCGGAGGTATTGCCCTCGGAGACACCGAACCTTTCGCCGGCTTCAGGTGACCGCAAGTCTCGTGGTCTCGGAACGCAGCTCTTTCAGTTTCACCAGGTCTCCTACTATCGGACGGACAAAACAATCAAACTCGTCCCGGGGGTACAAACTCGAAGTTACGGGCCACGGACTAATATTCGCATCACGACAGTAGAGCAGACCCTGCTCGATTCACTTTACAAACCGTTTCATTGTGGAGGTCCTGAGGTCGTTTTCGAAGCTTGGCAAGAAGCTATTCAATCCGATCGAATTGACGAGGGCCGGATTGTGTCGTATCTGCATACGATGCAATACCCAGCAACGACTCGTCGTCTAGCGGTGATGTTAGAACAATATGGCTATTCGCCTCGCACTGAATTGAGCAAGTTCTTCGAGTCCGCGCTCAATGCAATCGATCGAAACGGTCCTTATGCAAGAATCTCTCTGTTACCCGGTGTGAACTACACAACTCTCAACGACGAGTGGCTGGTCCATACCCCATGAACCCTTCAGACAGTGATCGCTGGAAGTCGCAGGTGATGGATGAAATTTTCCTGGCGTTCGCAGCATCGCCGGAGTTACAGGGAGTGATGGTCTTTAAGGGGGCACGGGTTCTGAATGTTCTTCTGAGTAATGGGCGTCAATCTCTCGATTTGGACTGCAATCTCACGCAAGCTTTTGTGACCAAGACACCACAACGGGAAGATCAACGAAGGATGTTGGAGTTGTGGATTTCCAGAGCTGTTAGGGCTCATTTCGAACGCGTTGAACCGGTAAGGTATGGGCTCAACTCTGTAGCAGTCAATTCGAATCCCGCGAGCCAACATCCGAGGGGGTGGGACGCTTTCGAAGTAAAATTGAAAGTAGACGATCAAAGTAAGCGCATCCCAAACCTACTAGTACTGAGAGTCGACGTGGCTGCTCCCGAACAACTACTCGACACATCAGTTGGCCCATTGAAGCTCGGTGAGCATCAGGCGAATGCTTATACATTGGAACGTATAGCAGGAGAAAAATTGAGGGCTTTTCTGAGTTCTCTGCCCGCTTACCGTGCCAAAGTCAAGAAGCCCGGAGATGCAGTGAGAGTCAAAGATCTCTATGACCTGAGTCGAATTCTTCGTTTTAAAAGCCTCAGTCAACTCACTTTCTGGGAACATGTGGGAGAGGAGTTCGTCCGAGCATGCCGTTCTCGATACATTGATTGCCAAGGGCTCGTCACTTTTCGTGAGCAGTGGGAGGTAACACGAGCAACATACGAGCGATCGATTCTTCTAAAGGACATTCCGTTTGATGAGGCTGAGGGATCGCTGGAATCTATAGTCCACTTTCTTGAACAGTCGAGAATCATACCATTTCAATTTCCGCTTCCATGAATACCGCATGTCGCGGTACATCTGGCTGACGCCCGGCGCTCGCTGCGGTTAGAGGACCTACGCCGGGCAGTGGGAGTGCGGGGCGTGGTTGGTGGTCGCCGATCTTCGCTTGTCATCACCCCATTACCCGCGGGGTGCGGTGTGTGCGGGCTGTTACCCGTGAGCAAGGTCACGACAAGTCGGCCTCGACGAATACCTCCAGCTGACCGGCGTGGGCGGCTTTGCGCAGTACTTCGAAATCGCGTTCGCTCTGGTCGGCATAGGCGACGGCGAAATCGGCAATGGCCAGGTCGAATTTGTCGCTGTCTCCGAGGTAGCCGGTGATGATGGCCGATTCGCCGGATCGGGCGTGGGCCTGGGCCAGTGTCCAGCCACAGACCTGAGCATACTGGCACATGAACCGGCGGGAGAAGACATCGATCAACGGCTTGATCTTCATGTCTCTCAGCTGTCGTACGTAGAAGTGCCGGCCAGCATCCCCCTCGGTCCAACCGAGAAACATGTCACTGGCCGATTGCATCATCCGGCATCCGTGCACGACGCGTGCGCCGTGGTTCGCATTGTGACTCTTCCCGGCATAGGCCTCGAGCACCGAGGCGCGGGCGTGCTTGAACTGCAGAAATAGCGGATCCTTGTCGCTGGCCATGAGCAGCAAGATCCCGCAATACGTGCCAACGCTGCCGATCCCGACCACCTTGATGGCCACGTCCATCAGCTTATACCGGTCGAGTAACAGCTGGAGATCCTCACGCATCGTGGCGCGATACCGGGCAAAGGCCCGCTCGATATTGGCTTTGTGTTCCTCGTGCCCTTTTTCCTGCCAGTGGAAGATCAGAGGCGGATTCTCCTTGATCGTGGGAGTCATTCCAGCATTCGTGACCAGCTGGGGAAAATCGTGCTCCATGGCACATCGCTTCCGGGCCTTGGCCAGCCGTTTGCGGACGCGTTCGCGATCCTCTTCGTCTTTGAATGAATCCATCTGATCTTCGACATCAATACTTGAATACCAGACATCCAGCATCTTCATGCGGCTGAATTCCGCAGTCCGCTCGCGGAAGGACCGCACACAACTGAGTACGGCATCGCGGGCATCGTCGTCGCTGAATCCGTTGTTGCGACAGGCCAGAACGAAGCTGGCTGCCAGTCGCTTGATGTCCCACTCCCATGGAGCAGGGAGAGTCTCGTCGAGATCGTTGATGTCGAAGATCACCCGACGTTCCGGAGTCCCGAACGCACCAAAGTTGAGCAAGTGGCAATCGCCGCACGCCTGGACACGAACTCCGGTCGCGGGTGTGTTGGCCAGATCGGCTGCCATGTGAAGGGCAGCGCCGCGAAAGAAAGTGAACGGCGACTGCAGCATGCGGCCATGACGGATAGGAACCAGGTGCGGCAGGCGACCGTGGTTCGCTTGCTCGATCAATGACAACGGGTCGGGCCGATGATCGGATTCCTTCCAGATTGCGTGTGATTGGCGTGGACACTTCTCACGCAGACTCTTTCCCCGGGCGTAAAGCTCCTTGAGATGGGGGAACGGTTTGAGCGTGGAGCTCGTCGCAACGGGCTGATCAGAT
>CANJZR010000310.1 GCA_947479075.1 Planctomycetaceae bacterium | reverse complement strand
GCTTTCTATCGTGATTCGAGATCTGCTCTGCAATATTGTGCAGTCATTACCGGGGCGGAGAGCTCGACCGAATCTGACCAAAATTGATTCCATGGAGGTCCGGACACTTCTCGCTGCTGATTTCGGACCGAGTTCAACGACAACTCCTACATTTCAACATTACAAGGTCGATGCGGCAGATGCGCCGCAAGTCCCCAGTTCCGGAACATCCCTCCGACAAAACCTGAATGGAAGTGGCCTGCAGTTTAACTTTGTCACGACGGGTACCGTACCTCAGCAAGTAATCGATGGATTCGTGGCCGCCGGTAAACTCTGGTCGGACGTCATAACAGATGACATTGTCGTCAATGTTCAGATCGGGTATTCGGCACTCGGGCCAGGGATTCTCGGCCAGACGGGGTCCACTTCTGAGTCGATCAGTTATTCATCGTTCCGCACCAACCTGATCGCAGATTCCAAGTCGACAGACGATGCCACTGCCGTTTCACACCTTCCCGCTGGTCCCAGTCTGTCACTCTATACAAGCAGCTACACGAATGGATCTCCCGGTGCTCCGTTCATCGACAACAATAATTCCACTAACAATAACTTTCTTGATCTGAATACGGCCCAGTCCAAGGCTCTCGGGCTTCGCACTGCAGGCAATACGACTTTCGACGCACAAATGACGTTTAGCAGCGATTTCACATGGGATTTTGATCGGAGCAATGGAATCTCACCGAATGCGTTTGACTTTGTGGGTGTTGCAGCCCACGAGATCGGACATGCATTAGGATTCGTGAGTGGGGCCGATTGGGTCGATTACTCGACAGGCTTCGGTCCTGTGAGGCAGAACCTCGACAGTGCCGCAGTGGCGTCAGGGCTCGATCTCTTTCGCTTTTCGGCTTCGAGTATTTCCAATGGGACGAATCTCGATCTCCGTGCCGATACGGTGACGAAATTTTTCTCCATCGACGGGGGCACTACAAGTCTCACGACTTTCTCGACGGGGAGCTACAACGGCGACGGTAACCAGGCCAGCCACTGGAAGGACGATCTCGGTATCGGGATCATGGATCCCACTCTTGATTTTGGGGAACTCCCTGTAATCACGGCTCTCGATATTAAAGCGTTCGATGTCATGGGCTGGGATATTCGGTCAGATTCCGGAACAAACACTGCTCCTGTTGTGAACAATCAGAACCTGCCGAACCTTGACGAGAACGTGACGAATGGAACTGTCGTCGGTACCGTTGCCGCTTCGGACAACGATTTGAATCAACAATTGACATACTCCATCGTTGGTGGGAATACCGGTAACGCATTCGCAATCAATCCGACAACTGGGCAAATCACTGTCAATAATCGTCTGGCGGTCGACTACGACACGAATCCCGTATTTCAATTAACCGTTCAAGTCACCGATAACGGAAGTCCAAGCAAGTCTGACACAGGGGTCGTGACCATCGCACTGAACAACCTCAATGACCTCGACTTTGGGGACTTGCCAGATTCGTACCGCACGTTATTGGCGTCCAATGGACCGCGGCATCAGACAGGCTCCGGGCTGTTTCTCGGATCGGGTGTCACGAATGAGCTGAATGGCCAGCCAGGCACAACTTCCACGCTGGATATCGACGATGGAGTAACAGTCCCCGGCATCCTCACTCCCGGCTCGAATGCTCAGTTCACTGTCACCGCTTCTCAAACAGCTCGCTTGGATGTGTTCATCGATTTCAATGCCAATGGAGTGTTCGATTCCACAGAGCGCGTCACATCGGCCGGCGGGCTGATCGTCAATGCGGGTAGCAATGTCGTCACGGTCAGCGTTCCCATCAATGCAACCGCTGGCCAGCGCGGAGCTCGATTCCGCCTCTCCTCGATCGGAGGCTTGAACTCAACGGGCTTAGCGCCTGATGGAGAAGTCGAGGACTACTTCGTCACTATGGGACCAGCTGGCCCCGCATACGACTTCGGCGACCTTCCGGATACGTTTAGCACAATACTGGCCAGCGACGGCGCACGGCACCGGACCGGTGGCGGGTTGTTACTTGGAACGGGTGTCACTTCCGACACAGATGGTAAGCCAAGTACGGCGGCGAATCAGGATAACGATGATGGGGTAATCTATCCCGCAGCTTTCACACTCGGAAACAGTGCCCTGTTGAACGTAAGGGCCTCGCGGGCGGGAAAGCTGGATGCATTCATTGATTTTAATGGAAATGGCGTATTCGATGCGAATGAGCGAGTGACGCCCGAAGGTGGGCTAGCGCTAGTTCCAGGCGTCAATAGCGTGACTGTGAATATCCCAGCCAGTGCGGTGGCTGGTCAACGTGGGGCACGCTTCCGTCTGTCCACAGCTGGAGGGCTCGCGGCAACAGGACAAGCTGCGGATGGAGAAGTGGAAGACTATTTCGTGAGGTTGGCCAGCTCTGGCCCCGCATTCGATTTTGGAGACCTGCCGGATACGTTTGGCACTCTGCTCTCCAGCAACGGGCCCAGGCACCTACTCGGAAGTGACTTAACTCTCGGATACGCTGTAACGACCGATGCTGTCGGACAACCGAATGCGTTAGCGAACGGTGACGCTGACGACGGAGTGAAACTGAATGGTCTCATGTCCCCGGGATCGCTCTCGGAGATCGAAGTCACCGCATCAAAAACTGGTAAACTCGATGCTTTTGTCGACTTCAATGGAAATGGTCAATTTGACGCTAACGAGAGAGTGACTCCAGCCGGCGGTCAGACTCTAACAGCTGGCGCAAACATCGTGCGACTGACAGTCCCCTCCAACGCTTCGATAGGTCAATTGGGCGCACGCTTCCGCATATCAACCGTGGGGGGACTCGGTGCACTGGGATCAGCAGTCGATGGCGAAGTGGAAGACTACTTCGTGACAGTAGCCGGTACTGATCCCACGTATGATTTTGGTGACCTGCCGAATACGTTCGGGACAACCTTGGCCAGTAACGGTGCACGGCATCAGACGGGGGGCGGATTGTTCCTCGGAACGGCTGCGACCAGTGAGGCAGACGGTCAACCGAATGCGACGGCCAACTTGGACGCTGATGATGGAGTGACCGCCCCGGCGAGCCTCTCGACCGGCGTAAACGCCCAGTTCACGGTGAAAGCCTCACAGGCGGGCAAGCTCGATGCGTTCATCGACTTCAATGGTAACGGCGTGTTTGATACCAACGAGCGAGTGACTCCCACCGGTGGCCTGGCAGTCGTGACAGGCAACAATACCGTCACGGTCAGCGTTCCGAGTAATGCCGTGATCGGGCAGCGCGGCGCGAGATTCCGTCTTTCCACGGCTGGTGGTCTCGCCGCCCTCGGCCAAGCCGCTGATGGAGAGGTGGAAGACTATTTCGTGACTGTGACCGGCCCACCGACGTATGACTTCGGCGATCTCCCGAACACGTTTGGAACCTTGCTGGCCAACGATGGAGCGCGGCACCTGACCGGGGGCGGCTTATTCCTGGGAACTGGCGTGACCAACGAAACCGACGGTAAGCCCAGTGCGACGGCGAGCCTCGATACCGATGACGGAGTCACGGCTCCAGCGAGCCTGGCTCCTCGCATGAATGCCCAGTTCACGGTCACCGCATCGAAGGCTGGGAAGCTCGATGCATTTATCGATTTCAACGGCAACGGAGTGTTCGAGTCGACAGAGCGTGTGACGCCCACTGGTGGTCAATCACTCGTAGCGGGACAGAACACCGTGAATGTGACGGTCCCCGACACTGCTGTGGCAGGGCAGCGTGCCGCCCGGTTCCGCATCTCGACGACGGGTGGACTGGCAGCCACGGGACTCGCAGCGGATGGAGAAGTCGAAGACTACTTCGTGAACGTCGTCCGCTATGACTATGGCGATCTGCCCAACACCTTCGGAACGACACTCGCCAGCGACGGCGCTCGGCATCAAGTTGGCGGGGGGCTGTTCCTGGGAACTGCTGTGACCGGCGAACCCGACGGCCTCCCCAGTGCCCAGGCGAATCAGGACAGCGATGATGGGGTGATCTTCTCGTCGACGCTGATTTCAGGACTCGGGGCTCGAATGAACGTCATCGCTTCGCAAGCTGGCAAGCTCGATGCCTTCATTGACTTCAATGG
Source organism: Planctomycetaceae bacterium (assembly GCA_947479075.1). GTDB lineage: Bacteria > Planctomycetota > Planctomycetia > Planctomycetales > Planctomycetaceae > TH-plancto1. The sequence goes on along the minus strand of CANJZR010000310.1, from coordinate 1,051 downwards.
CAATGGTGTCTTTGACGCGAATGAGCGGGTCACACCTGCGGGTGGCCTGTCGCTCGCTGCGGGCGAGAACAGCTTTGTCGTGCCGGTTCCGGAGACCACTGCTCCCGGTCAGAAGGCTGCTCGATTCCGTCTCTCTTCGGCAGGCGGGCTCTCCGCGAAGGGAGTTGCCGCTAATGGTGAGGTGGAAGATTACTTCGTCAACGTGGTGTCCCCTGCCGAGGACACGATTCAATTGCTGCCCGACCCAGACAGCCCTGGCCAGCAGTTGATCTACATCAGAGGCACTACCGGAAACGACACGATTTCCGTGGAGAAAACGAACCTCGGATTCGTCGTGAGAATGAACAACAAAGTCAGCCCTGACCTGAACGCGAATTCGCGGATTCTGATCTACGGAGGAGAGGGGAAAGACAAGATCACATTGCCTACGTCGATCCCTCTGCCGGCCATCGTTGATGGTGGTCCCGGAAATGATTCGCTGTGGGGCGGTAACGGAAATGACTTGCTTCTGGGGGGCAATGGTGATGACGAGATCTATGCCCGTGGCGGTTTGGATACCGTCTATGGTGGTCAAGGAAATGACACCATCATTGGAGACGCGAAGACCCACGTCATGTTCGGCGAGGACGGCAACGACAAGATCACCGGACACGGCATTCTTGTTGGAGGTATAGGCCAAGACACTCTAAGAGCCACCGGATCGCGAAATGTCCTGATTGGTGGAGAGGGTGCAGACCAGCTGACGGCAGCGGTCGGTGGGGATCTCCTGATCGGGGGGACGACGAACTTCGACACGAACAGCACAGCCCTTCGGGCGATCCTCGATGAATGGAGCGCCGCCATTGCGGTGAACACTCGCATCGCTCATTTGACGGGATCTCAATCAGGTGGCCTGAATGGTTCCTTCTACCTAGTGAGTGATGCCGTCCGTCCCGGAACCGTGCATAACGATTTCGCGGTCGACACGATCATCAACACATTTGCCGAAGATTGGCTGTTGCTGTTCTCTGGTGATCGCCGGTCCAGCCTGGCGGGGATCTTGAATCACTCG
>CANJZR010000309.1 GCA_947479075.1 Planctomycetaceae bacterium | reverse complement strand
TGTTTTCCATCGTAGCAGGAAATATCGCAAGTGGGCCCGCCTCCACCCGGCGTGAGGGCTATCGTGTCACTCAATCATTCCGAACTGCCGGAGTACCACCTTGGCGTCGTAGAGTGCCGAGGTGGCCATGCCGCCTGTGTCGACTGTCGCGTGGAAGCGACTGGTCCGTTTCGTGGGGAGATCCCATTGCGACGCCACGATTTGATAGACCGACCAGTCGGCGTCAGAGGCATCACCGTGTCGGGCGTCGAGGCGGCGCTGGGCGACATCTGACGGGGCGGTGCATTCGATCCACACGCAACGCACGCCGCACTCAATCGCGAGCTGAATGAATCGCTGGCGGGTCTCTTCGTGCTGGAACGTGGCGTCGACGATCACGCGTCCTCCCGACATCAGACGCTGGCGGGCACGGCGCAGGCACTCATCGTATATTTGCTCCTTCCCCGCTGCGGAGTAGCGTGGGGCGGGGAGTGATTTCTCGACTGCTTGCAGTTCCTTGCGGACGACATCGGTCCGGATGATATCTGTGAAGTCAGCTGAGGTCGCCATCTCGCGGGCAAGTGTCGACTTGCCAGTCCCCGGGAGACCCGACACCAGAACGAGAGCGGGTCTGCGACTCGGCAACTCCAACTCCGACAATGCCCAGAACCAGTGAGCATGCGAGCGGGCCAAGGCCTGTTCCCGTTCCGAGGTTGAGATCTCGGGCTCATCGCACAGAATCGCAGCTACCTTCGCCCGCACTGCGGAACGATACGCCATGAACAGCGGTAGCAACGCCCGCCCGCACTGATCACGGGTGGCCGTGAAATAGGCGTCACTGAATGCGTCCGCCAAGTCACGACGCCCGACGAACGACAGCTCCATAATCAGGAACGCGATATCGGCCACGACATCAATGCGTCTCAGAGCGGGATCAAACTCAATCCCATCGAGGATTGACATATCACTAGGCGGCTGCCGGTCGGGGAACAAGTAGACATGGTCGAGCCGCAGATCGCCGTGCAGTTCACGAATGTCGTCGGATTGCGCCCGCTTCTGAAGAGTCGCATCGAGTCGATCCAGCCACTCATGCGACAGCTGTTCGAGGCGATCGACAACCTCTTCGGGAATGATCGGTGGTCGCTGGTCGCGTGCGAAGGACCAGTTGTCCATCAGCATGTGGCGGAAGCTGGTCTCTGCTGCGGATGCTTCCGGTCCACGAAAGCGTGGGGCCTGGTTCTGGATCGACGCGATTCGCCGGGCGACCCGGACCAGATCATCCGCGGTCAGCTCGTCTCGCAGCAGCCGCGCTCGCAGCGTCGCTTGGTCGGGCATCCGCCGCATCTTGACGGCCCAGTCGATGACCGGGCCGGTTCCCTCGAATTGCGGGCCGCTCTCTCCCATTGTCACCGGCACTACGCCCAGATACACATCGGGGGCCCACGCTCGATTGATCCGGACTTCTTCCTCGCAGAAGTGCCGCCGTAATTCAACCGTCGAGAAATCGAGAAAGCTCAATCGCACCGGCTTCTTGATCTTGTAGACCAGATCATCGACCAGAAAGACCGTCGAGATGTGCGTATGTCGCACATCGATCTGATCCACTGTGACGGGATACGCACACTTCTGCGACAGAGCGTGGATCAACGCCTCAAACGGCGGGTGAGGCATCGTGCGATACAGCTTATCTTGAAGAGGGGTCATCGGACACTTTCGTTTCACTCCACCTGAGGAGTTTCCATTATGGACCGCAAACCCCATACCACAAGGCGGTGGTGAGAATGTCGCCAGTTCCTCATCATTGGCGTTTACAGCTAACGCGATACGTTGGACTACCCCGAAAATGCCACCACCCAGCACTCGGGCGAGTACTGGGTGGCGGGTTCTTCACGAATTCGCGGATCAGCTGTTACTGGTCGGTGTCATCCTCGGCGGGAGCCTCCATCCGGACCAGCAGCCAGTTCTCGACCTTCTGGGTACCGAAGTGGACGAGGACCGGAGCCTCTTCCTGCGTCAGGTTGTAGAGACCGGTTTCGACGACGAGGTCCTCGCTCTCGCCTACACGGACGGCGACTCGCTGGGTCGACTTGTCGACCTGACCCTGGATGGTCTGGGACTTGTCAGAGCTGGTGTCGAACAACGTTCCGCTGACCACGCCGTCCTTGTTGACGGCCAGCTGGGCGATCATGGTCGGTTCCTGGTCCTTCTCACCGCGTGAGACGGCGAACGTCCCGAGGGACATCCAGTCCTCTTCTTTCGCAACAGCTGGGTCAGGTGGTGGAGGCACGGTGGCCAGATCGGCAGCACTTTGAGCGAACTCGTCCGCGGTGCTGACCTGCTCACCATTGATATACACGCTGTTGTCGTTGTAGACGACGTTACCGCCCTGGCCATAGTCGTAGTAGACCGGCTGCGCCCAGACAGCGGGAGGAGCCGTCCAGCGGAACCAGTTGGTCACCCCGACAAAGGTCGGCACCGTCCACCAGTAGTTCCAGTTGTGGCGACCAAAGCACCAGCCGTAGTGCCAACCGCCCCAGGGATACGGGTGAACGCCCCACCAGTTTGGTCGGAAACAGCCGTGGAAATTGGAATTCCAGCGCGGGTTGAAGCGAACGCCGTTCGCCCAGCCATTCCAGTATCCCACGCGATTCGGGTAGCGAGTATTCCAACCGTGCAGGCCATTGATTTGCCCCTGCCAGCTGTTGTTGATCTGATTGTACCGGCCACGGTCCATGTTCACCCACGACGGGCGATTGTTGATGACTGTGTTGTTGCCGATATTGATGTTGTTGATATTGATTGGGCGATTTACGACATCCGGGCGATTGTTGCCCGGGCGGTTAATCCCCGGACGGTCGTTGCCAGGTCCAGGACGGTTCGGAACATTCGGCAGGTTCGGACGAGTGCCGGGACGGACGACACCCGGGAGCGTCGTGACCGGGCGATCCATGCCGAGGAAGTCGCCGAGATCGCCGGGATTGGGGCGAGTATTTGCTCCCGGCAGGTTCGGACGAGTCGTGGGGCCACCGGGGAGGTTGGGACGTGTCTGACCGACGCCCGGCAGATTGGGGCGATTCTGTCCATCACCGGGCAGATTCGGACGAGTCGTCCCACCACCCGGCAGGTTGGGCCGCGTGGTTCCGCCCAGGTCGGGCAAAGACGGACGTGTCGTGGGTCTGCCAGGCAGCGTCCCCGGCAACGTCCCTGGTCGTGTCTCCGGACGATTCACTTGCCCCGGCAAGGTGGCAGGGCGATTTTCTGGACGATTGATTTGCCCCGGCAAGGTACCAGGTCGTGTCTCCGGGCGATTGACTTGTCCAGGCAAGGTGGTCGGCCGATTCGGCATCGAGGGCCTCGTCATACCGTTGCCATTCCCACCACCGCCGAGTCCGCCGCCCAAACCAGCTCCACCACCTCCGCCGCCTGGGCGTGAGATTTGTGGAGGAGTCGCGGGCCGGGTGGTCGGTCGATTGACCTGCGGGGACTGAAAGTTGGGGCGGCTGCCGCCGAGGTTCGGGGAACTGGGCCGAGATGCTGGCGACGGGCGCGCGGCCGGTGTGGGGCGAGAAGGAGCAGGACGAGAGGCCGGGGATGGTCGCGACATTCCGCCACCTCCGCCGCCACCCGGGCGAGCACCACCACCGCCTCCTCCACGGCCTCCACCTCCCCCACCACCCAGACCGCGGGCGTGGAGTTCGCTGGTCCCCCAGCAAACGGTGACTGCTAACACCAGTGTTGTAATCTTGCGGAACATGTGTGCGTCCTCACTCATTACTTGCTGGTGGGTTCGGGAGTCTGGGGCTCGGCCTCGGCCGATTCACGCACGAGCGTCACGGGTTCATTAGTCGGCTGAGGGGTTCCATCGATCGTGTGTGCGATCAGCTGGACTGTCATGGTCTTCTCGTCGACGGGGGTCATGATATAGGTCCCCGTCGCGGTCCGTCCGTCGGCGAGCGTATTGGTCGTGTTGGTCATCCAGGCGTCGCCGTTCTGGGACCAGGTCGCCTCGCCGAATGCTCCATCGGAATGGAACGTCCACGAGCGAATCTGCTGGCCGCGGGGATCCCAGCCAATGATCTGTGTGCCGAGCGACTCTGAACCTTCCTTGCTGTGTCGAGTAAAGGACCGCAGCAGGAAATTCCCGGAGTTCGACCAGCGGAAATCGGTTTCGATCCGTTCCTCTGGGGTGTTGTCGACCCACTTGCCGACGAGCCACTCCAGCTCCTTGAGATTGGAGGGCGATACCGGTGAGGCGGGCAACTCTTCGGCAGTGTTCAGTTGCCACTTGTCACCCGACTTCGACACGATGACAGAGAAGTTCGAGATCTCTGGCTCCGCTCCCTCGACATTCACAAACGAGCGGCCCTCGACGACTGCGACCTGGTCGGTGATATTCCGGATCGAATCGATCTCAGCACTGAGTTTGGCATCGGGGTTGGACTCGAAATAAGCGGCGAGGTCCGCCTGAATCGCGGCTCGTCCTTCTGTGCGTTCGCCCGTGACCCGGTCGATGTGCGTCGCGTTCTCGGCCCAGAAGGCTCCCGCTGCGGCGGCATCGTGCTTGTTGTAAGCCTCGGCGTATTCGCGGAGTGATTGCTGGATCGCAGCTTCGTCCGCCTGACCCCAGACGGGCATCAGCATCGCCAGAGCTGCGATGGCCAGAGAGTAAATCGTCGACCGTTTCATGAGAACCTCATCAAGAGCGGGAAAGTAATCGGGCAGACAGTTCGTCGCCTGAGATGGGAGGTGTGGGGCCAATGAGTGGCGAGCATCTTCGAGTTCGAACCTGCTGGAGTCAGCAGCCAGATCATGGATTTATACATAGTGCGATTGTGAAATTTCCATGGTACTGATGTCAGAACCGTCCGCTCAATCCGTCACGAAGACGGTGACCGGGAAGTTGGGACAAACTGGCTCGATGCTTCACTGCCGCAGGGCGATGAAGATGCATCACTGTTCCGGAAACGTCGAGAACGGGAACCACAGAGCATGTGGGAAGTGCATTGGCGGCGAGGTTTCCAGGGGCCATCGAGCTCAAATGCCGTGGGCAGGGGGCTTCTTTCACTGCGTCAAGCGAGCGATTCCACTCACCCGCAGTGGTCCGGAGAGGCTCCCCCTGATGTCACTCGAAATTCGCTGGAAAGCGTTTCGGGACGGAGCTCTAATTCCGAGCCC
>CANJZR010000308.1 GCA_947479075.1 Planctomycetaceae bacterium | reverse complement strand
ATCAGCGGCAGATCGGGAAACCGCACCTTCTCCGGATGAGACGGCCACATGTCGTTCGAATACGGGAGCCCAAAGTAGGAATCAAAACCGTGCTGCAACGGCAGGAACGGCGTGCGGTGTCCCAGATGCCACTTGCCGATCGCACCTGTGACATACCCCTTCGAACGGAGCAGCTCAGAAAGGAGCACTTCGCGCTCATGGATCCCCTGTTTGGATGCCGGTCCCGGGGCTCCCAGCATCCCGAGACGATTGGGGTAACACCCTGTCAACAGGGCAGCTCTCGAAGCTCCGCACACCGCCTGAGCGACGTGAAAGTCCGTGAAACGCATTCCCTGTGTGGCCAGACGGTCGAGATTCGGGGTCACCACATGGGTGCCTCCGTAACAGCCGAGATCTCCGTACCCCTGATCATCCGTGAAGATGATGACCACATTCGGAGTCTCTGCTCGCAACTCGCTCGTCGCAAACAGGAACCCGAGAATCGCGGAGCAGGCGAGCAGAACAGCTGTGAATCGCGAGGTGGTGCCGAGTGTCATAGAGTCACCTGTGGAACCGGAATCCGGTGGCAAAGACATCAAAAGAATAACCCGTTGCACGAGTATCAGACAGCCAGCAATCACTCATTGATCTCCCCCGCGGTTCCCCGTAACCTTCCGATGCTTATCACTTCACCCCTCTCTCTCGAGTCACCGCCGTGTCGAACACCTTGTTTGGAACTTTGCCTGCCGAACTGGCTGAGAATCCCCTGCTCACGGAAGCAGGGACTCCACGGTTCGATCGCATCCAACCGGAACATGTCGTTCCCGCTGTGCGATTCGTGATCGCGAAGGCCGAACAGGCGCTGCAAAAAATCGAGGCAGAGATCCAGCCGACCTGGTCAGGAGCTGTCGATGTCTTTGACCCGCTCAACCGCATGTTCGAGCGAGCCTGGGCTCCGGTTACGCACCTGTTCGGCGTGATGAACTCCGATGCCCTGCGTGAGGCCTTCGAGACGGTCCAACCCGAGGTCGTGCAATTCGGATTGCGGATTTCCCAGAGCGAACCAGCCTACCGGGCCCTCAAGGCACTGCAGTCGGGCCCCGAGTGGAACAAACTCGACGACGCGCAAAAACGCATCGTCGATCGCAAGATTCTCAGCTGCGAGCTGTCGGGGATCGGATTGTCAGGAGATGAGCGGGAGCGGTTCAACGCCCTGGAAACAGAACTGTCGCAGGCCGGGACCGAGTTCTCGAACCATGTGCTCGACTCGAACAAGGCCTGGTCGCTGCTCGTCGAATCGAGTGCCGACACCGCAGGCTGGCCCGACACCCTGCGCCGCATGACAGCCTCGGCCTACAACCGTAGCAAACCCGAGGGAGCAGCTGAGGCGACCCCGGAGAAGGGGCCCTGGCGAGTGACGCTGGAGATGTCGATTTTCAACCCCTTTATGCAGCACTGCCGCAACCGGGCCTTGCGTGAGCAGGTCTACAAGGCCTACATGACGCGGGCCTCGTCGGGTGAGCTCGACAATACGGTTCTCTGCGTGAAGCATCTCGCCCTCCGCAAAGAGAAAGCGAACCTGCTGGGATACAAGACTTACGCGGAACTCAGCCTCGCCCAGAAAATGGCACCCAGCGTCGCAGCTGTGGAAGAGATGTTCGAGACCTTGCTCAAGGCCTCGCTCCCCGCAGCCAAGCGCGATCTGGATGAAGTCACCGATCTGGCGTGGCGCGACGGGCAGAAGGAACCACTGGCTCACTGGGACGTACCTTTCTGGGCAGAGAGACTCAGAGAAGAACGTTACGACTTCAAAGAAGAGGACCTGCGTCCCTACTTCTCACACGAGATCGTGCTGAAGGGGTTGTACGAGCTGCTGGAAACACTCTTTGGCATCACAATCGAAGAGCAGGATGTCCCCACCTGGCACCCAGATGTCCGGTACTATGCGGTGCGGAACGAAGCTGGAAAGCCAATCGCGGGGTTCTTCTACGATCCCTATTCACGCCCCGAGACCAAGCGTCCCGGCGCGTGGATGGATGACTGCCTGAGCCGGCGTCCGGAACCGCATGGCAAGGTCCAGCTGCCGGTGGCCTACCTGATCTGTAATGCCACGCCGCCGATGGGCGATACGCCCTCGCTGATGGGCTTCCGCGAGGTCGAAACCCTCTTCCACGAGTTCGGGCACGGACTCCAGCACATGCTGACTACCGTGAACTACCCCGACGCAGCGGGCATCACCGGAGTGGAATGGGACGCCGTCGAACTCCCCAGCCAGTTCATGGAGAACTGGTGCTATCATCGCCCGACGCTCGACAAGCTGGCCCGGCACTACCAGACCGGTGAGAAGCTGCCGGACGAACTCTACCGCAAGATGCTGGCGGCGAAGACGTTCCGGGCGGGGTCGATGATGCTCCGTCAGCTGACGTTTGGCATGACTGACATTCAGCTGCACTCTGCCTTCGATCCTCTGGGACAGGAGAGTATCTTCGACATCCAGAAGAGGGTCATGGAGCGAGCTTCGATCCTGCCGATGCTGCCCGAAGACCGGTTCTTGTGTGCGTTCTCTCACATCTTCGCCGGTGGTTACGCTGCGGGATACTACAGCTATAAGTGGGCCGAGGTGCTGAGCGCTGATGCGTTCTCCGCGTTTGAAGAGGCAGGTCTCGATGACGACGCAACGGTCCGCAAGACCGGTCGCCGATTTCGAGACACCGTACTTTCCCTGGGAGGGAGCCGCCATCCGATGGATGTGTTCCGCGAGTTCCGCGGTCGTGATCCGTCACCGGAATCACTCTTGCGACACAACGGGTTGACCTGAGCCAGCCCAGCAAGCCAGCCAAGCCGTTATCAAGCGGAAGCACCTTCCCCGGCAATCGTGTTGGGGAAGGTGATCTTCTCAGCGTCTGGACAATGTGGCGGAATTCAGTTGCCCGTTAATCCAGCAGGTCAGTGCAGTGAAAACTCGCCGCCGAACGAGTCCCCACCCAAGAGTCGCTGATAACGACTTTAATGGGTTGTATCTCTCCTTTGTGCCGTTACTCTTAAAAAATCAACTGGTGGGGTTTAACAACACACATGAGTTCGCGTCATGGCCACTATACGGGCGAGAGTATTCAATAGCGTCTGGTCATTGTTTATTGGACTAGCACTGAGTGGCTCAGATTTCACGGTCGCAGCAGAACCGGGGAATGAAGTCTCTGCAAATCCGCCTGCTGGCCCTGTGACTCCCAGTGTGAGTCCAGAAGTGACAGCGGTCATGGAGCATTTAGAACCGCTCTGGGAGAACATGCGGTCCGAGATCATCTCCAGCGAAGCCAGGTTTCAAGTCTATTATCAGGTCAAACCTCAGTCGTCTCTCTCGCAGTCCCAGATCCACGAGAAACTGGAGCGGTATCAATTCGCGGACGATCCGGAACAGGCGGTTTTGTTCCTGCGTGATATCACAGGACAAGATGTCACCTTTGTCCCTCCTGTCCAACACATGCAGGAGCAGGGTGAGTGGTTGCGACATGATGCGGGACCAGTTTCCTACGTGAACGTCACAGACTTCAGCTTTATCGTGGAACCCGGCAACAAGCAGATCCACGTCTATGACCCGGGCCGTACGCCCACGACTGCCGAAAGTCTCTCGATTTTTCGAACTCCCATGAAGTCACGAGCGGCAGGGCACTTTCCCACGAAAGCGGAACGGGACGGCCAGGTCGTCCATCTGGAAACAGTGACTCCGCCCAGCCATCGCCGAGGAACAGTCACTTCGAAAAGTACCGTCGACTGGGCGACCGGTGTTCCTCTGAGTCGATTACACAGCCTCGACACCAGACTGCTCCAGGAGACCGTGTATTCCGGCCTGACGACCTTCTCCGGAGGTGTCTCGCTTCCTCGCTACTCAACGACCATTCGGTATGAGCAAGACCGTGTTTCATCCATCGATCTGGCCATTTTAAAGGAGGCCACGTTCAATGAGCCGATTCCTGAGCAGGCGTTTCTGTTGAGCAAACCCGCGAACTGGAAAGTACTCGATTATCGCGGTGATTCACCGGGACGAGAGATTCCGACACAGGCAGAAGCCGAGGTCGATGTCCGCACGTTGATCCCGGAGACGATCAATCTACTGCCAAGCGTCTCCGCCACTCAGTTCCAGCAGATCACTCCCATGTCATTCCCCATGAGAGCTGTGCTTGTACTGAATGGAGCCGCGCTGATTGCGCTCGGCATCTGGATCTGGAAACACGCATCGCTTGGTCGACAGAAACACTGATTCCCATTGCCCGCCGGGCGTTCCGGATCAGCGTGCAATGACATTCCCAGGAGGCCTCAGAATGAAGATGAGAATTGTTTCCACCCTGCTTTTGCTTGCGGGATTAACCATGATTTCAGAGCCGCTCACAGCCATAGGCGATTGCGGGCTCAATCCGGAAGTCATGGTTCCAGGTGCGTGCGAAGCCCCGAAAGCAGTCGCACCAAATCCGATCAGTGGAACATGTGATGAATTACCGGACGGAACCTGCCTGTCAGACGGATGCGGCGTGGTGACCTGGGAGAATGCAATGCCCGGAGTCTGTGGCAACGCAATCATCACAGAAGCAGCGATTCCCCGCTGTGAATCTGACTTCGCTGCAACCGCCGTGTTGATCAAGCAATACATGTGGGTGTGTGAAAACAAGACATCTTGCAAGTGTGTCTTGAAGCCCACCGGACCGACAACCACCGTCACCGTGTGCAACTGTCGCGACCTGGAGCCCATGAACTAAGAACGAGCGATTCCGATCAGTCAGAATGCCGTACGAACACTGTTCGTGCGGCATTCTCTCATTTGATCTCACTCCCATTCAGGGACTCCCGAACTGTCACAATCACGCGATCTGAGTTTATCGTTTGTGTGACATCCTGCCCCTGATCTGAACGAGACGGGACCAGCTGGCTTCAGATCTCAGAAAGCTCCTGTATTCTGTCGTGAGCAGAGAGGCGGTAGACCACAAGGTCCGCCTGCCTGCCCACGACCGTTCATCGCCCCTTTGAGCAATCTCATGGCCTTCATCGATCTCAACAGCATCACTCCGATTGAACCGGTCCCCGGTTGCCGTATGCGGACACCCTTTGGAACGCACCTGATGCTGTCGTATCTGGAGATGGATGACGGAGCTGAAGTTCCGCTGCACAACCATCCCCATGAGCAGGGAGGAATTCT
>CANJZR010000307.1 GCA_947479075.1 Planctomycetaceae bacterium | reverse complement strand
TGGGGGTCCCGGGGCTCGCCAAGACCTTGCTGGTGTCTTCGGTGGCCCAGACCTTCGATCTGTCCTTCAACCGGATCCAGTTCACTCCCGACCTGATGCCAGCCGACATCACCGGGACCGACGTTCTGCAGCAGAACCAGACGACCGGAGAACGTGAGTTCCGTTTCATCAACGGCCCACTGTTTCACAACCTCGTGCTGGCCGACGAAATCAACCGGACGCCACCCAAGACCCAGGCCGCATTGCTGGAAGCCATGCAGGAGCGGCAAGTCACGGTGGGGCAGGTCCGTCACGTGCTGAACGATCCGTTTTTCGTGCTCGCCACTCAGAACCCGATTGAGCAGGAAGGGACCTATCAGCTCCCCGAAGCTCAACAAGACCGGTTCATGTTTAAGGTCTACGTGACATACCCGTCGTACGCGGAAGAGAAGCAGATCGCGATCCAGACGACCGGATCCAAGCCGAAGGAAGTCACGCCGGTTCTCGATGCCAAGGAAGTCCTGGCTCTCCAGCAGCTCGTGCGAGAAGTTCCGGTATCCGATCATGTCGTGAACTATGCTCTGGCTCTCGTTCGCCAGACTCGATTGAATCAACCCGAGACGCCCGCCTTCGTGACGGAATGGCTGAGCTGGGGGGCAGGGCCCCGCGCGGTGCAGTTCCTGCTGCTCGGTTCCAAGGCCCGGGCTCTGTTGCAGGGCCGGACTCATGTCACGACCGAAGATGTGCAGGCACTGGCTAAGCCGGTGCTGCGTCACCGGATCGTCGTCAACTTCGCGGCCGAGAGCGACGGCATCAATACCGACAAGGTCATCGAGCGTTTGATCGCCGAGACACCGTCAAAGGAAAGCGACCTGAGCCGCGATCCCCGGTTTAAGAACATGTTCGCTGCGTAGCACGGCTGCGATGGTAATCCGAATTTGGCCCGCGTTTGCCTGCGGGCGATTGGAGTCCGTCATTGCGTGCGATCACTCTCCCGTGGAACGGTCGGTGAGGATCTCTTTCAGCCGCCGCAGCGCCCGCGTATGCCGCATTCCGGCCGCAGCTGCGGTAAGGCCCAGGAAGTCGGCAGCTTCCTGGTTACCCAGTTTTTCGGTATGCCGTAAGAGAATGATCTCGCGGTCGTCCTCTTCGAGCACGTCAAGTGCCTCGTGGAACCGCTGTTCCATTTCGCGGCGGATCGTTTCCGCGGCGGGGGTCAGCTGGTGATCCTGGATCTGAGCTGCCAGGTCGAGTGACGACTGGTCGCCAAAACGCGGTGCCTGAAACCCATGCTCGCGATCGATGTCGCGGCGCTGGGCATGGTTACGTCGGTGCAGGTCGATGATCCGGTCCTGGGCCAGCTGTCGCAGCCAGACATGGAATGGCAAATCAGGTTTGGCCAGGTAGGCGACCATGCGTTCGTTGGCTTCGATGAACACATCCTGCACGACATCGCTGGCATCGACCCGCCGGGCGAGTCGCCGATCCATCCGCAACTCGACCATCTTGCGGAGTCCCTGCCGGTGACGCTCCAGCAGTTCGTTCACCGCCTTGGCGTCGCCGTCTCCGGCTTGCTGCAGCAGATCCTGTGTGTTGTGAGGTTCGGGCCACATGAAAAAGGATCTCCAAGTGCGATTCGCTGAAGAACTCAGCTGCGAGTCCGACTGGTGAATTCTAACAGCTGCATTCTACCAGTGGAGACAGACCGATACCCGCGAGAGTCTTCCATCGGCGGGGAAAAACAAAATCAGTCAGGACAGTTCGAGCGTTTCCATCGATCGGTAATCAGGGTCCGCGACGGGCTCGACTTACCCGACGACGTTCCCAAAACGCAGATCACACACGATCTCCCGGATATTGTGCCAGGGGTGGACCTGTGGGTGGTCAATGTCGAGTAGCAGGTTCCAGCGGATCAAGTAGACGGAGCCGTTATCCAACACCACATGACACTGCAATTCACTTCGCGTGCGCGGCTCGAACAAAAAGGTTTCGTGATCGGCGTAGGGCGTGTGGACGGCGACCGGCTCGCCCAGATTGGTCGTGGAAGTCAGCGCCCCGCAGCTGATGTCGGGGGGGACTTTGAAAATCTCGATGCGGGTGTCACGCGTCATCATGCGAATCGGAACGGTGCCGCGATTTCTCCAGATGGCATTGATGGCCACGACTGATTTCTCTGCACTCAGGCGTGTCACCCCCACCGACAGACTTCCGTCCATCGCCGGGATGTCGGTCTCACGCCGCCAGCGTTCCTCTTTAATGGAGTTGAACAGCACCCACGCGCCCGTTGCCAGGATTGCGATGGTGGGAGTCCAGTCACGAATGAACATGGCCACTTCGATCATCACGGCCTCTGATTCTCAGAACACAGAGAAGGAGACGAGGGATTCGTTTCAGTGATGGTCATTTAACCGGGGCTCGTGAGCGAGTTGATCAGCTCAGCGTAGAGCATAAAGAACCGGATCACGATGTAACCGATGAACGCTGCCACCATCAGCCAGATGGTCCAGCCGATGGCACTCGTCATTGCTGCGAGGCTGCGCCGAGCCTGGTCCTCGAACTCGGGGCTGAGCCGGGCGAGGGTCTCGGGAATCGTCCCGGATGTTTCGCCGACATGCACAATCTGGATGAAGTCCTCGGGAAAGAGCTTGGTGTGGGCCAGTGCTTCGGTCAGTTCGACGCCATTCATCACGTCATTCAAGATGCGAGGAGCAGCTGCCTGGAAGGCCCCGTTGTCGGTGGCTGCCAGACTCGACTCCAGACTTTCCTGAATCGGAAGTCCAGCCTCCTGGGTGAGGGCAAACGCCCAGGAAAACCGGGCGATGGCGAACGACTGCAAACAGGTCCCGACAACCGGAAGCCCCATCAGGAACTTATGCATGGTGCTCTTGAACGCCGTGGAACGACGAGCGATCTGGTATCCGACAAACAGACTGACCGCTCCCATGGCCCAACCGCTCAACCAGATCAGCGAGCCCGAAATCCCTTTGAGTCCCAGACCGATAATGTCGAAGGCCTGCTGATCACCCGCTCCCCGCTTTCCTGAGAACTCCGCCAGATTGATGCCCCCCAACAACCAGATCATGAACGCCACGATCATGACGGCGGCGAACAGCTGGACCAGCGGCATGACCATCTGGCTCCGAAAATCACGCAGGAGCCGAACGTTGTTCTCGTAATGATCGGCCAGCGACAGCAGGACCTCGGGGAGCGATCCCGTCCGATCGGCCACATCGATCATGTTGAGAAACAGATCGGGCCACAACCCGTCAAAGCTGCGACAGGCCGACGCCACATCACTCCCCGCCCGGATCTGTGTCGCGACATCCCGCATCACGCTTCGCAGATGGGAATCGCCCGATTTGTTGACCGCGATGTCGAACGCCTTGGCGACTGGGATGCCCGCCTTCAGCGACGTGGAGAGAGAGCGGCAAGCCAGGGCCACATGCTTGGCCGACAGTCGAGCACTGAACATGATGCCTCGGGCAAAGGGGGAGGGCGGGTTGCGATCATCCGGATATCAGCTTAGCAGGAAGTACGTCCACGGGGAGGTGGATGCTGGGGGAATCTGTGGTCGTAGAGCTGAGATGCTGTGCTAAATGGAGCCACGCTCCCACACCTCTACCGGGGACAACTTCGGACAGAGCGATGGGTTAACAACGCAGAGAAGATGCAGGTAGAATCGCTCTGTGTGATGTCATCGTACAACGAGGACTTCTCACTTGGATGGTGTAATCTTCCTCGCGAACATCAGCTGTCGGGAATTCAAACACCTGAAAGTATGGAAGTTATGAATGACACCTCGGACGGTTTTGAACATGTGAAAGCAGAAACATCGCTGCCATCGTCGCGACTTGTTTCGGCGTCCAATCAAGTGATGACATTTACCGTCATCGGCCTCATCGCAGGGGCGATCGCGCTGGGACTCGCAGTAATTCCGGCGATCGCATTCGAACGTCCTGTTTCAAATCCCTTCTCGGCCTCAGAGAAAATACAGAACCCCGAGCCCCCGGCAGAACGCGAAGGTGGTTTCACGTTCAGGGTCAATTCATTCTCCATCAAATTCGGAGGCAAGTCCCCAAAGCGGCAGGAGTCGGGAAGTCAGCCTCCCGTAATCACCAAAGATCCCACTCGAAATTATACGATCTCAGCTATCGGTTGTGCGTTGGCGGGTATCGTGTTTGCTTCAATTGGCCATCATCGCGAGAAACACACAGCACTGACGATGACTTCGCTGGGACTCTGCGTCGCGGCAATTACATGGCAATATATTATATTCGGAATCGTGGTGGGTTTTGTGATAGCTGCGCTTTTGATGGCTTTGTCGAAATTCGCCTGACTGATCCGTGCGGTGAGAGCCTTTGCGTTTTGCATATCATGCTGGGTGGCCCGACCAACTTGTTGGCCGGGTGCCGGAGTTACATGATGCCATCCCCTGTGCCCCCTATGCCGATCAAGAACCGTCGATATCACCTTGTTGCCCTCCCACGCAAACGTTTGAGGCAGCTTATCCCGGTCAAACACACATGGTCGGGCATCTTGTCGCGATGTGACCCAGCCAATCCTGGCCGGGCCACTCAGCGGAGTCGAGACTTATGATCACCGCGACATGGATGATCTTGAAGGGGGGAGGGCAGGTACCTCACAGGTTCGCATATGTGACTCTGTGGAATGGATCTGCCGAGTCAGAGTCACAATCACATCTTGAGTCGAGCGGGATGTGCTACTGCCCGACTGAGCCATCTTTGTTGGATAGCAAACAGAGTGATCCGGTTCTCACTCGCCAGCTGTCACTTTCTTCCTTGCTTCCCTTCGTTGTCTTTTGTTCAAACTCAATTCCGCTGTGCCTACTACTAGTGGCCGTGTCGGTGGGTTGAAGAAGAGGGGGAACAGAAGGAAACGAAGAGAAGCAGGGGACTGTTGGAAATCGAAGGCGTTACAGGCAATCTCCATTGCCTGTGACTCACCAAGGTTATTGTGCGTCCCAAGCCACCTTGCGACCACGAATGTATCTTGAGAATCAGCACGCCGGAGAAACTCGCAGTTGCCAAGCCTGCTATTTCTTCTTCAGCGAGAAGTCATGAGGGGAACTCTTGTCTGTTACCTCAACGATGATTTTGGACTGAAAGGGCATGGAGTAACGTGGTGGCAGTTCCTCACGTGCTCCCATGGTCGCCGGACCTTCCGTTGAGTTTGGGCCTGGGACCCACACCTG
>CANJZR010000306.1 GCA_947479075.1 Planctomycetaceae bacterium | reverse complement strand
TTCAGACTTCAGGCAGCCTGCCCTTCTCAGTGGCCTCGGTAGCAGCCTGGAATCAAAACTCGAAACATTGGCGTCACGTACTTCGGCGGCTCGAGTCGAGGCCGGATCTGACGGTGACCGAGTCGATTCTCATCCGGCCGATTCTCGATTGCGTCGGTTTGCGCCTGCACCAAATGAAAAAGGTCCGGGACTGCTTGAGACAGCCCCGGACCACAAATGTGATGGCAACGATGGTCGCTTACATCTCGCTCTCGGGGAGATGCGAATGTGAGTGAATTCGCATGTGGTAGAACGACCGATAGACGAACACCATCGAAATCAGAATGAAGACGACTGCCAGTCCGAGCGTGACCGCAGCCCCTTCTTTCTGCTTCAGTTCGACAGCCAGCGGCACGGCCAGCAGGCCGAACAGCGTCGTGAACTTGATGATGGGGTTCAGGGCCACCGACGAGGTGTCCTTGAACGGGTCACCCACCGTGTCACCCACCACGCACGCATCGTGCAGGGGCGTGCCCTTGGCTCGCAGGTCGGTTTCGACGATCTTCTTGGCGTTGTCCCAGGCACCCCCGGCGTTGGCCATGAAGATCGCCTGGTAGAGACCGAACAACGCGATCGAAACCAGATACCCGATGAAGAAGTAGGGATCGAGGAACGCAAATCCGAGAGTCGTGAAGAACACCGTCACGAAGATGTTGAACGTTCCCGCCTGGGCGTAGTCGGTGCAGATCTGCACGACCTTCTTGCTGTCAGCGGTCGAGGCCTTGGTGACGGACGCGTCGAGCTTGATGTTCTCCTTGATGAACTCGACAGCGCGATAGGCCCCGGTCGTCACAGCCTGCATCGAGGCACCCGTGAACCAGTAAATCACCGCTCCACCCGCAATCAGCCCCAGCAGGAACGGCGGATGCAGGATTGACAGATTCCCCATCAGGCTCGGTTCGAGTCCGTGCGTCAGCTCCAGGATGATCGAGAAGATCATCGTGGTCGCACCGACGACTGCTGTTCCGATCAGCACGGGTTTCGCGGTCGCCTTGAACGTGTTCCCGGCTCCGTCATTGCGTTCCAAATTCTCCTTGGCCAGCTCAAAGTCGGGCGTGAAGCCGAAATCTCTCTGCAGCTCGGCGGAGATGTTGGGCAGTGTCTCGATCGTCGATAGCTCATACACCGACTGGGCGTTGTCGGTCACCGGGCCATAGCTGTCGACGGCGATCGTGACGGGTCCCATCCCCAGAAATCCGAAGGCGACGAGGCCAAATCCAAACACCGCCGGAGCCAGCATCATGTTCTGGGGAATCGTTTCGCTGATTCCATAGGCCGCCCCCATGAGGATCAGGATGATCATCCCCAGCCAGTAAGCACTGAAGTTACCAGCGACCAGTCCCGACAGAATATTGAGCGAGGCTCCCCCCTCTTTGGAGGAGGACACCACTTCGCGAACGTGTCGCGATTCGGTCGAGGTAAACGCCTTGACCACTTCGGGGATGATGGCCCCGGCCAGCGTTCCACAGGTGATGATTGAGGAGAGCTTCCACCACAGCGAGGAGTCGCCGCCCAATGATGGAATCAGAAATGCCGATGCCAGGTAGGTCAGCAGCACCGACGAGATCGAAGTGATCCAGACCAGCAGCGTCAGTGGGGCTTCGAAATTGAAGTGGCGGGACTTTCCGTACTTCTTGACGGCGAGCGACTCATTGAAGAAGTAGGAGCCAGCCGAGGCCACCACCATCACCACTCGCATCATGAAGATCCAGACCAGCATCTGGACCTGGACCATCGGGTCTTTCACCGCCAGCAAAATAAAGGTGATCAGAGCCACACCCGTCACGCCGTAGGTTTCAAATCCGTCCGCTGAGGGGCCGACTGAGTCACCAGCGTTGTCGCCGGTACAGTCCGCAATCACTCCGGGGTTGCGGGCATCGTCTTCCTTGATCTTGAAGACGATCTTCATCAGGTCGGCCCCGATGTCGGCGATCTTCGTGAAGATTCCCCCCGCCACTCGCAAGGCTGCGGCCCCGAGCGATTCTCCGATGGCAAAACCGACGAAGCAGGGGCCCGCGTAGTCGCCGGGAATGAACATCAGGATCACGAGCATCAGCAAGAGTTCAACGCAGATCAGCAGCATGCCGATGCTGATCCCCGCCTTGAGGGGAATCGCATAGCACGGAAACGCATCGCCCGACAGTGACGCGAACGCAGTGCGGGAATTGGCGTACGTGTTGACTCGAATGCCGAACCACGCCACAAAGTAACTTCCCAGAATCCCGATCACGCTGAAGGCCAGGATGATGCCGACCTTGAGCGTGCTGAACGCCAGCAGATACTTGAAGTAGAAGACAATAATGGCCCCGATGAAGAGCCAGAGGATCGACAGGAACTTCCCCTGAGTGAACAGGTAAGTCTTGCAGGTCTCGTAGATCAGCTCCGACACCTCGAGCATCGAGCTGTGAACAGGCAGGTTCTTGAGCTGTCTGGAAACCGACAGCCCAAACCCGAGTCCGATCACACAGACGACGATCCCGCTGTAAAGCAGCGTGCGTCCGCCGATTCCGCCAAAAAACTTGGCCTGATTGAGGTCGGGCAGCTTCAGGCTGGCCTCGCCACCCGCATGAGCTTGCTCAGCTGCGGGAGCAGCAGCTGCTGGTTCTTGTGCGAGCAGTGAACTGCTCGACAGGAGAACCAGGAACAGACAGCTCAAGAGTCTGAAACAGGACTTGATACCCGGAGTCAGCAGGCGAGTGGTGACTGCCTTTATACATCCATGGGGGTGCTGCAGCTGCGATGATGCGAGGCTCATCATGTATCGAATGTCCAGTTGTCGTGAGAAATGTGGATGGAGAGTGACTTCAGGCATCATCTTGGGCTCCGAGAATGACCAGACCGGAACGTCTGTTTCACGGAGAACCGAATTCGGGACAAGCATTCCTGCCAGGCCAGAATCAAGAGAAACGGTGAAGTAGCTCTGGGGTCAATGTGAAGCGGATCACCAGCGATGCCCCCGTCAGGCAAACTTTGTGAAGGGGCATACGCTAATTGTTGGAAAACGTAGTGGGGAACCG
Organism: Planctomycetaceae bacterium; assembly: GCA_947479075.1. GTDB lineage: Bacteria > Planctomycetota > Planctomycetia > Planctomycetales > Planctomycetaceae > TH-plancto1. Next base: position 2,171 of record CANJZR010000306.1, on the reverse strand, counting down.
CGTCCAGTGCAACTGGCTCAAGAGCCACTGCTCCGGGAAGTCCGAAAATCGTGAACGGACTCGATTGCGTTCCTGAAGGGAAACTCTAGGAGACCAGCATGCTGGAATGGTGTGATGACAGACTGGTATGGACAGGCTCACCGCTGCGAAACGATGCGATCAAGGGCTCGTTCGCATGACCTTGAGGTTCCGCATGGGCGGAATGGCACTCGGGTTTGAAATCGATAATGATCCAATCGTAAGCGAACTTCGCGGGTAGGGAGTTCGTGAGAGGGCATGATTGTCCTGGGTATTCACTTCGCCATTCCTGTCCGCTTCTCTTGTCGTGGATCGTCTCAATGAGCACTCCTGCTGCGCCTGTGGAGATCACGCTGCGAATTCCCGGGAACTGGGCGCATCCCGGCGAGTTGATCGAACGTCTTCCCGAGGGATGTCAGCTGTCGCCAGACATGCTCGTGTTGCCAGACGGCGAGCAGATTGAATTCTCGCCCATGCAGCCCGACCAGCAGTTCGCCCGGATTTTCGAGTCGTCCTGTCGTCGACCGCCGAAGCCGGACGAACTCGAACGCGTTCGGCGCTACACCGTGAACGTCGGGCTGACCGGTCCCGGCGGCTCGATCGAGGCTGTTCGCACGATGATGCAGGCCGCTGCGATCATGATCCGGGCGGGTGGTGCGGGGGTCTTTATTGACAACAGCGGCATGGCTCACGGGGCCGGCCAATGGGTGGCGATGACCGAGGACGGCAGTTCCGATGCCATCAGCTATGCATTCGTGTGTCTCTTCGACAGTGAGGCTGAGATCAGCACGATGGGCATGCAAGTTCTCGGCCTGCCGGAGATTGCAATGCGCCGAGAGGACACCTCTCCGAATGGCGATCCACTGGTCGATGCCCTGCGATACATCAGCCGCGGTGACCGGCCCGTGGATCGCGGACACATCCTCGTCCTCGATACCGGCGAGACGCTGCATGTTGCTTCGCGAGCTGAATGCCAGTTCCCGCCCGGCAGCCCGATGCACAACCCGTTCGGGAAGCTGCTTCTGCTGCCGGGTAAGGAAATCGCCGAGCGAAATTGAGGAGGCTGCGGTTTCACACACCCCGGCGAGCGGAGTGGCGTCAGCCCTCCGGTGCTTCTCCGCGAGACCGAAGTCGCACGAGTGAGTTTTCTCGGCGGCTTCTGAGATTCGCCCTGCTGCGGTGAGATCGGTTCACTCAGCTCGGTCGCACATTCACGGCAGACTGACGTCTGCCGCTCGCTGCTCATCGACCGGCGTTACTGGCCCACATCTACACCGGATCCTCTGCGGTGACCGTCACGGCGATGTTCTTAAATGCCGGGGTCTTCGACTGCGGGTCGACCGCTCGCGGGATCAGGATATTCGCCTCGGGGCAATACATCATCGCGTTGCCGGGACGGACATCGAACTCGCGCACCCGCTGGTAACGCATCTCGCCGACCGAGCTTTTCACTTTGACGAGCTGGTCAACTTTCAGACCGCGGCGTGCGATGTCGTCCTTATGCATCAGGATGATGTCGCGGCGATCCTGGCCGCGGTATAGGTCTTCTTCCTCGTAGACCACCGTGTTGAACTGGCCCTCGGACCGAATCGTCATCAGCCGCAGCTCGGGGCACTGATCGGTGTGAGACGGCGGAATCGCGACGGTGTGGAACTTCGCCTTGCCCGTCGGCGTCGGGAACTTCGGAAAGTCGAGTGCACGTCCGGCGATGCTGAACTCCTGCTTGGTCTTGCCAATGTCTTTGATCGGCTCCATTCCCGGGATCAGTTCGGAGATCAGCTGGCGGACCGCCTCGTGGCTTTCGAGTTTCTTCCAGTCGACCGGGCCGTTCTCGCCCAGAACCGCCTTGCCGATGTGAGTCAGGACCGAGACCTCACTGCGTGGCCCGGCATAACGTGACGGACCCCCGTCGCTGAGTCGGACATAGCTGAACATCGACTCTTGAGTCGTCGGCTCCGGTTCCTCATCACGCGGCAGGATCGGGAGCACGAGTGTCTCCTGCCCCCTGCCCCACGCATGCCCGGTGTTGAGTGTCGTGGTCAGATACGTGACGAGGCCCAGCTTCTTCATCGCCTGTTCCGCATAGGTCGCGTCTGGGTTGCTGCCATACAGGTTGCCACCCAGGCACATCGCCACGTCCATCTCGCCCCGGT
>CANJZR010000305.1 GCA_947479075.1 Planctomycetaceae bacterium | reverse complement strand
TCCCCCTCGTCGAAGTAATCGGAGTGCCGGGCCTCGACCGAGATCGGCAGATCGTCCGGCCACGCATTCAGAAACCGGGCCAGAGCCACAAATTGCCGTGCTGAGAACTGCGGCGACAGCTGGAGAAACGCCGGACCCAGCCGACCATGCTGCTTCAGAATTCGCAGCAACCCAATAAACGCCCGCGTGATCGACTCCGCCCCGATCAGCATGGCGTCGTGAGTCAGAGCCTTGGGAAACTTCAGGCAGAACTGAAACCCCGGAGCTGCCTTCTTCGCCCAGCCTTCAATGACCTCCGGCGCGGGAAGTGCATAGAACGAGCTGTTGACCTCGACGGTCGAAAAGACCTGCGTGTACTGCGTCAACCACTCGTCGCGCGGAGCCTTCGCGGTGTAGAGACTCCCCCGCCAGCGCTCGCAGCCCCAGACCGGACAACCGAGCATCAACGCGGGATCGCTCGGTCTGGGCGATGATTCGGTGACGACAGACTCCACAGCCAGGAACTCCGAACACGTGTAACAAAAGTCGCGGTGATGGCCATTTTGTATCGAGTCGCCGATCAGCCACCAACAGCACCTCTCCGTGAGCCTTCGATCAGCCCAGTATTGCGTCCCGGTCCCCCGGTCCCGATGATTCCTCCATCGAGGCCGATATTCTGCGAACGGATGCAGGGCGAGCTTCGACTCTCTGACAGAGTGTGGTGGTTGTGTCTTCTCCGATTCGTGCGGTGGTGTTTGATCTGGATGGCCTGATGGTGAATACCGAGGAGGTGTTCCACCTGACCGGGCATGAGCTGATGCGGCGGCGGGGCAAGGTCGCCACGCAGGAGCTGTTCAACGCGATGATGGGTCGGCGGGCCCGCGAAGCCTTCGCAGCCATGATCGACATGATGCAGTTGCCCGATTCGATTGATGACCTGCAAGACGAATCGGAAAGTATTTTCGACGGGCTCCTGGAGACCAAGCTGCGGACGATGCCAGGGTTGCTGGAGCTGCTGGACCATATCGAGTCTCGCGACCTGCCCAAGGGAGTCGCGACCTCATCCGACCGGGTTTACATGGAACGGATGCTCGGGCACTTTAACCTACTGCACCGCTTCCCGATGCGACTGACCGCCGAAGATGTCACGCACGGCAAGCCAAACCCCGAGATCTACCTGACCGCTGCCCAACGGATCGGTGTCGATCCGCACGAGATGCTGGTCCTGGAAGACAGCCACAACGGCACCAAAGCCGCAGCTGCCGCGGGGGCCCATATCATCTCTGTCCCGCACGAATTCAGTGAGCACCACGATTTCAGCCATGCAAAGCATGTGGCCACGAGCCTCGTCGATCCGGTGATTCTGCGACTGATTGGTGTGAAGTAGCCCCACGGCGAGCGTCCGGCGTCAGCCGGATGGTGCTGGTCACGGTGAACATGAAAACGGAACGTCATCACTGACGACAACGCCGAAAGCACCGGGGGGCTGACGCCGCCCCGCTCGCCAGTGGAGTCAATTCGTTTTCAGGCTGATCAGCCCGAGTAACGCCAGCAGGGCGGAGACGATCCAGAACCGGACGACGATTCTGGTCTCCGGCATCTGCTCAAACACGAAATGATTATGCAGCGGGCTGCAGGCGAGGATCTTCTTGCCCCGCAATCGCCGACTGCCGACCTGGAGAATGACGCTCAGCGTCTCGGCGACGAACACCCCCCCCACGATCGCATAGAACAGCTCCAGCCGAGTCGCCAGGGCGCCGACCGCGAGCAGCGCCCCCAGTGGCAACGCCCCGGCATCGCCCATGAACACCTTCGCCGGATGCACGTTAAACCACAGGAACCCGAGCACCGCCCCGACCATGGCTCCCAGCGGAACCGCCAGCTCGCCGACTCCGATGAAGTGCGGGATGCCCAGGTAGTCTGATATCTCCTTGTGTCCGGAGAGATAGATCGCCAGCGTGACAGCTCCGCCTGCAAACAGAGTGCACCCCGACGCCAGCCCATCGAGCCCGTCGGTCAGGTTCACCGCGTTCGACGAGCTCACGATTACGAACGCCGCCCACGGAATTAACCAGACACCCAGTGTGAAAATCCCCAGCCCAAACGGCCAGACAAACGCCGTCCCGTGGGGCGACTTCACCTGGATCTGATACAGCCAGACAGCTGTGATGATCGAGAGCACGATCTGCCCGACCAGTTTCTGCCGGGCCGTGAGTCCACGCTTTTTCGTTGTCAGTTTGATCCAGTCATCCAGACAGCCCAGCACTGTGAATGTCACCGTCACAAACAGTGCCATCCACACACGGCTGTTCGTCAGATTTCCAAACGCCAGCACCGACAGTACGATCGCCGTGCTCATGAAGACGCCGCCCATCGAAGGCGTACCCGCTTTCGCGGCATGCAGCTCGTTCAGCCGCTCGGAAGCACTGTCAATCCGCTCGCCATACCGCGACCGCAGCCAGCGGATACAACTCGGTCCAAACACCAGCGTTGTCACAAACGCCATCACAGCGGCCAGACCAATGCGGGCTGTCAGGTAGACGGGAGCTGCCGAACCGCCCTCAGGGACAGGTGAGGAAAGCCGGTCGATGAACCAGAACACCATGGGACTCATTCCCGTTAATCAGCGCCATCCGAACTCGCGAAGTGAGCGGCCATTCAGGGCATCCTGAACCGTCCCGTGGCAGAATAGGTCGTTTCCATGTGCGTGTCAGCAGTGATTTTACAGACAGCCGCCGGGTTGAATCTGGTCCGTCGCCAGTGTCGCTAACCCGAGGTGAGTTTTCAGTTCGGCATAAGCGGTGCTGGTCGTTGCCGAGGCTTCCCCCTCGCGACGTTTCACCGCCCGAATCAGCAGGTTCTTCGGTGTGTGATCGAGGTCGATGAACTCCAGGATCTGCGTCTTGTAACCCGCAGTATCGAGGGCTGCAGCCCGCAGGGCATCCGTCGCCAGCGCTGCGAACCGCTCCTTGAGGATGCCATGCCGGAGCAGCAGCTCGAGCGGCGCCGATTCGATCGACCTGGCCACTTCGTGCTGACAGCAGGGCACCGCGAGGATCACATCCGACTTCCAGCGGACAGCCTGAGCCAGTGCCTGATCGGTGGCTCCGTCGCACGCATGCAGCGCCACTGCCAGATGCACCGGCTCGCTCTGCTCCACCGACGAGATCGATTGAGCGGCAAATTCGATCCCCGTCAGTTGGAGTCGTTCGCACAACCCGCGACAGGTGTCGATGACCTCGGCATTCTGGTCGATCGCGAGGATCTCGACCTCGCGCTGCTGAACCCCGACGAGCAGATGATGCAGCGCGAAGGTCAGGTAGCTCTTGCCCGATCCAAAGTCGACCACACGGATCGGCCCCTCCGCGGGCAGATGCGGCAGGATGTCGTTGACCAGTTCCAGAAAGCGGTTGATCTGGTGAAACTTGTGGGTCATGCTCGCCTTGACTCGCCCATCGGGAGTCATGACGCCGATCGCTTCCAGGAAGGGACACGACTGTCCTTCGGGGATCAGGTAATTCTTCGTCCGGTTATGCGCGACGGGCGGGGCGACACGCTGATTCGGCTTCAGCTTGGCTTTCACCGTGATGCCGTTGCGGGAACGGAACTGCGAATCGGCCTCGGTGGTGAGCAGGTTCGCCTCGCGGTAGGTCAGCGGAAAGATCGCATCCACCCGCGCGAGGCTCTCTTTCAGGGTCAGGTTCTCGTGGATCTCTTGCGATCCGGTCCGGGCGGTCCACTGCAACAGGAACCGATCCTTCAGCTGAACAGAGCGGATGGTGAACCGCGTCGGCGGGCGATCAGCAGCCCCGATTGCGTCCGTCTGTGGAGCACTCAACACGAGTTTGACGAGTGTCTGTCCCCGTACGGCAGCTTCAAGGGCCTGGGGTAGCGTCATCTGCATAACAGTCCGAACTATCCGTTGGAAACGACAAGGAGCAGACAGACCTGTCTGCTCCTCTCCGATAAACACCTGACTAGCGCAGGCTTGGAATCTGTCATCACTCTCCAGAACAACAGACAGGAATGTCTGTTCCACTGTGTCTGAGTGGGACAGACATTCCTGTCTGTCCCGAGTGAAGAAGAATGATCAATCAGCCCCAAGAGCGAAGGGACAGACAATCTTGCCTATCCCACAACGGTGTTAAACCGTTTCCGCAGCAGCGGGCTCTTCCGCTCCCAGTTCTACGGGAGCCGATTTCGGGGGCTCGAACTTGGGAGCGACGATCGTGTCATCGAGTGTCGCCAGCGGTTCCGGCCGACGGGTCGACGGACTCGGGGCATAGGAAGATGACGACGAAGACCTCGACGAGTTGCCGCTCAGCTCGTCCTGGAACCCGCTGAGTCCTTTCTTGAACTCAGAGACCCCTTTGCCCAGATTCTTGGCGACCTCGGGCAGACGCTTGCCAAACAGCAACAGCCCAATGATCCCCAGCACCAGCAACTCAGTGAAATTCGCGCCAAACATGGTACACCTCGTTCCGGAATCAGGAGCCACAGAGGCTGAGGCTCCACATCCCGGCTGGAAAACTCTCTCATTTCATCCTACCTGTCCCCAGAACCGAGTCAAACCGTTCTGCAAAGAATGGAGTGTCGACAGATTGTCGGCGCATTCCGAATTGCAGCCATAACCGCATTTCCGCATTCACCTTGCGTCGATTCTTGCACAACAATCTCACGTTGACGCTACAAAGGTGGCCCCTATAATCCGACTGTCAATCGGGGATCTCCGGAGTCTACCTATCGCTTTGTGACGCGAATGACCCCCGCAGGATGAATCCCGAGCAGGAGCAATAATCAGATGGCCGCAGCGAATGTTGTTGAAATCACCGATGCCAATTTCGATACTGAAGTGACCGCCAGCGCTGTTCCAGTGCTGGTCGACTTCTGGGCGACCTGGTGCGGTCCGTGCATGCAGTTGTCTCCGACGATTGATGCTCTTGCTACCGAGTTCTCCGGCAAGGTGAAGATCGGCAAGGTCAACATCGATCAGAATCGCCAGCTGCCGGTCAAGTACCGTGTCAACGCGATCCCCACTCTGATGGTCTTCAAGGGCGGACAGCTCGTCGAAACCATTCAGGGAGCTCAGTCCAAGGACAAGCTGACCGCGATGCTGAACAAGCACGCTGGCTGATTCAGCAGTTCATTTCTCAATCCGACGGGCCATGATGTCCGTTGGAAGAGCGGTTGCCGGGCGATCGAGCCCGGCTCTCCACAGACGGGGAGTGTCGCGAGGTAGTTATCATGCGGCGGCTCCCCGATTTTTTATGCGCGATGGTCTGCGCCCTGACC
>CANJZR010000304.1 GCA_947479075.1 Planctomycetaceae bacterium | reverse complement strand
GGGATATGAAACAGATGCTGAAGCATCTTGTGACATCGGCGACCTATCGCCAGACCTCGAAGGTCACGCCCGACCGGCTCGACCTCGACCCGGACAACCGCTGGCTGGCACGCGGACCACGCTTCCGCATGACCGCTGAAATGATTCGCGACCAGTCACTCGCACTGGGCGGATTGCTCAGCCCCAAGATGTACGGCCCACCCGTTCGTCCGCCACAGCCGAAGCTCGGACTGAATGCGGCATTCGGTGGCAGTACGGACTGGGAGACCAGTGCCGGAGAGGACCGCTACCGTCGAGCGATCTATACTCAGTTCCGACGATCGAGTCCCTATCCGGCCATGGCTGCGTTCGATGCACCAAACCGCGAAGTCTGTACCGTGCGGCGGATCCGTACCAACACTCCGCTGCAGGCTCTTGCGACTCTCAACGATCCCGTTCACCTGGAAGCGGCCCAGAACCTCGCACGGCAAGTCGTGAAGTGGGAAGGCACTCCCGCCGAGCGAGCCAAACGGCTCTTCCGCCACTGCACCGCACGCGAGCCGCACGCCGAAGAACTGGCCCGCCTGATTCAGCTCTACGACACTGCCCGGACCCGTGCTGCCGCTCATCCCGAGTCAGCCATACAGCTCGCCAGCGAGCCCCTCGGCCCGATCCCCGAAGGCCAGGACCCGGTGGAACTGGCCACATGGACGATCATCGGAAATGTCGTTTTGAACCTCGATGAGATGCTGATGAGGCGATGATCTGCACCAAAAAAAACAGCAGGCCTAAGCCTGCTGAGCGGTGAAGCGTCTCTGCAACGGGGGTTGCAGAGACCGACTTTCACGAGACGGTTTAGAAGGAATCGAGAGTTTAGAGACCAGCTCCCCGGCAGGCTCACGCCGTGCCTCTCTCGATGACACGGACAATCAGCCCGCACCGACGAGGAGGGAACGGTTACCGCGTTTGCGCTCGTTTTCGGTGAGGAGGATCTTGCGGAGACGGATCGCGTCGGGAGTGATCTCGACGTACTCGTCGGCCTCGATGTACTCGAGGGCGAGTTCCAGCGACAAGTCGCGCGGCGGCTCCAGCTGGATCATTTCATCGGCACCGCTCGACCGCATGTTGGTCAGCTTCTTTTCGCGGACCGGGTTGACGACGAGGTCGTTATCGCGAGCATTTTCGCCCACGATCATGCCCTCATAAACATCCACACCGGCACCGACGAAGAACGCGGCCCGCTCCTGCAGTTTGAAGAGAGCGAAGGCTGTGGTGCGACCGGTTTCCTGGGAGACGAGCACACCATTCTTGCGGCGGGGGAGCTCCCCTTCGACGGGCAGATACTTGTCGAACTGGTGATGCATGATCGCCTCACCCTTGGTCGCGTTGAGCAACCGGGTCCGCAGTCCAATCAGACCACGGGCAGGGATCGTGAAGACGAGGTGGGTGTGTGAACCCTGACCAGCTGTCATGTCGGTCATCTGGCCCTTGCGGGTCGAGACGATTTCGATGACCGAGCCGACGTCGACCTGGGGCACGTCGACTTCGAGGATTTCGAAGGGCTCGTGCCAGACGCCGTCGATCTGCTTGCGGATGACTTCGGGCTTACCGACCGAGAGTTCGAAGCCTTCGCGACGCATGGTCTCGATGAGCACCGACAAGTGCAGCAGTCCACGTCCGGAGACGCGGAAGCATTCCTTCTGATCGGTGTCTTCGACCTTGAGGGCGACGTTCGATTCGAGTTCGCGGGCCAGACGCTCACGCAGGTGGCGACTGGTCAGGAACTTGCCGCTCTTGCCGACCAGCGGCGACGTATTGATGGTGAAGGTCATCGAGAGCGTCGGCTCGTCGACCTTGATGCGGGGCAACGGGGTCAGGTCTTCGGCAGTGGCGATCGTGTCGCCGATTTCGACGCCCGGCAGACCAGTGATGGCGACGATGTCACCAGCCACAGCGATATCAACCTTTTCGCGTCCCAGCTTGGCGAAGAGTTCGATGGTCTCGACGGTCTCGTTGACGATCGTGCCGTCTTCACGCAACACAGCGACCTTCTGACCGGGCTTGACCTGGCCACAGAAGATTCGTCCCACTGCAATACGGCCCACGTACTTGGACCACATCAGCGAGGTGACGCTCATGCGGAACGGAACGTCCAGATTGACTTCGGGAGCAGGAATGTTTGCCAGCACCATATCAAGCAGCGGAGCCATATCGCCGGACCGTGCCGTCGGATCATCGCTCGCGTAACCCGCGCGGCCGCTGGCGTAGATGTGCGGCAGGTTGGTGACATCTTCGGCACCGAGTTCTTCCATCAGATGCATGGTTTCGAAGATCACGTCATCAGCGCGGCTGTCAGGTCGGTCAATCTTGTTGACGACGATCAGCGGCTTGAGACCGACCTGCAGAGCCTTGGTCAGCACGAAGCGGGTCTGTGGCTTGGGGCCTTCGGCAGCGTCGACGAGCATCAGGGCACCGTCCGCCATCCGGAGGACGCGTTCGACTTCGCCCCCGAAGTCGGCGTGGCCGGGGGTGTCGATGATGTTGATCTTCACGCCCTTGTAGGAGATCGCGATGTTCTTCGCGAGGATCGTGATCCCGCGTTCACGCTCCAGATCATTGGAGTCGAGCAGGCACTCTTGAGTCAGCTCAGCATCGCGGAATTGTCCGCTCTGCTTCATGAGTGCATCGACGAGGGTGGTCTTCCCATGGTCAACGTGGGCGATAATGGCGATGTTACGAATCTCTTCACGACGCATGGGACGGGTGTCCTGGACTACAAACGAGGAAATTGGAGACTGATCGGTCGAAGCTGGTGTCGACCAGATCGATGTGGCACACAAGTGGCAGAGGTTGATATTTCGCGGAGGGTCAGTTGACTGAGCACAGCTCAACTGAGAGAACCCACCAGTCATTGTATGGACCGCGTGCCTGGAGGATTCGAGCGGGGAAAATAGTCTAGCGGTGATTTTGACGGGAGGAAAGCCCGAACATTTCTTTACAACTTCTTGACAGAATATCATTTGCGGCTTCACGCACCACAAAGTGGACATAATTACACCAAACAGAACACTTTAAGTCAGAAGTCGACCTGCGCCGATAAGAATTGGTTAATGTCTGATGAAACCGCCACATCAAAACATATTGATGCTTGACATTGGGATTGAAACTCGCCAAAAAGTTTCAAAGAATCTTGTCAAGTGAATGCATATCCTCCCCGGAAATGTGGTTCATGTCAGGTTCAAGTTGGTGTTCCCTCCGAGTCCTGCCTAGTGCTCATGCGGGTTTCGACCCGTCCCTCCTACGGTCCATGGCCTGACTCCCATAGCCCACCTCGTATTTCAAAAGTTGGTCGACCTATGAACAAAGTCCCCGGTTGCAGTCCACGTCATTTTCATCAGTTATCGCGTCGAGGTTTTCTTCAGGTTGGCATGATCGCCGGAGCGGGGCTTACGTTGCCCCAGCTGCTCCAGTCCGAAGCTCGTGCTGAGTTGAAGCAGTATCAGAACTTCGAAGGCAAGGCGAAGTCGATCATTCATATCTTCCTGCCGGGCGGTATGGCTCATCAGGAATCGTTCGATCCGAAGCCTTACGCCCCGATCGAATATCGTGGGGAAATGCGACAGGTCCAGACGAACGTCGATGGCGTTCTGTTCGGCGAAACTCTGGCCAAGACCTCTCAGGTCGCCAACCGGATGACAATCATCCGCTCCATGACCCACGGCGAAGCCGCCCACGAGCGCGGCACGCACAACATGTTCACCGGGTATCGCCCGAGTCCCGCCCTGCAGTTCCCGAGCATCGGCTCGGTGATCTCGCACGAGTTCGGTTCACGGAACAACCTGCCGCCTTACGTTTGCGTTCCGAGCATGCCCACCGAATTCGCGGGCAGCGGATACCTGAGCTCGGCGTTCGCTCCGTTCAGCCTCGGCAGTGATCCCGCCGACGGGGGCTTCCGCGTACGGGACCTCAATCTGCCCAACGGTGTCGATGAGAGCCGGTTCGCCACCCGTCGCTCGGCCCTTGAAGCAGTCAACGCTCACTTCACCACGAAGGAGAAGTCGGACAAGATCACCGCGATGAACTCGTTCTACGAGAGTGCATACTCGCTGATCTCTTCGCCACAGGCTCGCGAAGCATTCAACCTGGAAGCGGAGCCCGCTGCCCTGCGTGACGAGTATGGTCGCAACACGGCGGGTGCCCGCATGCTGCTGGCACGCCGACTGGTCGAAGCGGGCGTGCGATTGGTGAATCTGACCTACGGTGGCTGGGACATGCACGATCAGATCGTCGCCGGTTTCCGCAACCAGATGCCACAGTTCGACCAGGCCTTCTCCCGTCTGATCCTCGATCTGGAACAGCGCGGGCTGCTCGACAGCACGCTGGTCATGGTTTCCTCGGAATTCGGCCGTACGCCCAAGATCAACGGTACCGCTGGTCGCGACCACTGGCCCAAGGTCTTCAGCGTCGGTCTCGCCGGTGGCGGTATCAAGAAGGGCTTTGTCTACGGCACCTCGAACACGACAGCCAGCGAGCCCGATGAAAACCCGGTCACCGTTGAGAACCTGTTCACCACGGTTTACCACTGCTTGGGCATCGTCGCCGATAAGGAGCTGATGGCTCCTGGCGATCGCCCGATTGAAATCGTGGATGGCGGCGACGTGATCCAGGATCTGCTGGCCTAACAATTCGACTCGCAATTTCCACCTGGCACTCCCAGGTGGAAATTGCGTTTGCAGCGACCTGTCCGCTCGCACAGGTTGCCAAGACATTGAGAGCAACCGCTCCCCATCATGGATGAAGAGTGAGCGGCCCAAGAGTACTGCACTGCTGCCGACCGGTTGTTGGAAATTCAACAGGTCGATTGGACCGACAGAGCCCTTCTCTGACGGAGCTTCCCCGCGTCCGAGCGCCACATCCCACCGATGTTCGGACCAATTCCGCAGTCATACAAGCGAGGAAGGCCCATGCCTTCAATGTTCCGTATTCTCCTGACAACAACCCTGTTGTTCTCTGGCCTTGTCTCAGTCTCAAGGGCAGCTGCCCCCAGCCTGGGCAACATCCTCCCGCACGGCGTGCAACGCGGGACCGAAGCTGACCTCGTACTGCAGGGTGGCAACCTGCAGGATGCCGAGGAGCTGCTGATTTACGATCCGGGCCTTTCGGTTGTGAAGCTGGAAGTCCCGGCCGACGCGAATGGTGCCACCGTCAAGGTCCGCGTCAAAGCGGAAGCCAATGCCCCGATTGGATCGTTCCGTTGCCGCTTACGGACCAAGAGCGGTCTGACGAACCTGTTGAATATCTATGTCGGCCCGCTGCCGATGGCCGAAGAGGTCGAGCCGAACTCCGAGT
>CANJZR010000303.1 GCA_947479075.1 Planctomycetaceae bacterium | reverse complement strand
CGTTCGGAGCCCGGTGAACGAGATCCCCCGCGACGGTTTCGAGTGTCGATTTCGTGTGGGTGAGTTTTTTCCCTTCGAGAGCTGTCGTGAGCACTCGCGGTGGCAAAGCCTTCTCGGAATTGGAGTCGAGAACGGTGATCCGTCCCACGATCCGGGAGAGGTCGCTCAGCGTCAGGCCGGGGCGGTAATCAGCCGACTGGTGATCAAGTACAGCATAGATGCCAGCCACCAGCTGTTCATCACCCTCTTGCGGCGGCTGGGATGGAATCTTGACCAGCAGCGTAGACTCGTCCAGCTTGCCGAGCAGCCGCGAAACCTGCTCGGTGTCATAGGCTGCGGTGCGCAGCTTGGTGCAGTTCTCGGGGACGTTTCGATCGAGTTCCTGGGCCAGTGCTTCGGTCTCGACAGCCGCATCGAAGTTCGCACTGTCGAGTTCGGCAGCCTTGTGAAGGGCCGCTGCAGCTGTTGCTTCCTCACCATCCCAGGCTCGGAACAGGCCGACCAGACGCCACAGGTTCGCAGAATTTGGGTCATGCTGTTCGGCGGCTTCGGTGAGCAGTGTGGCAGCGTCGCCCCAGCAACCGACGGAGGCGAGACGCTGGGCCTTGTTGACTTTCTCAACCGCAGCCTCGGGGGGCGTGTACGGCGGGATGGCCTGACCACCCCGGAAGCTGAACGGCACGCTCGCGTCGGCATCAAACTCAGTCAGGAGTTGCAACACTTCCTGACGCTGGTTTTCATTACCCAGTTGCAGGGCCATCACCATATGCTGGCGGGCCGCCATGAACTGTTCCAGCTGCCAGTGATACTCGGCCAGATACTGGGCGAGGCCGGCGACAATGACTGGTTCCGCAGCAATCGAGAAGCGGAACGCGCGGCGAATCGCCTTGCGAGCTTCCGGCAGACCCTCGGATTGGAGCGTGGCCATCGCGTAGAGAGCGTTGGCACTCGGGTGGTCCGAACGATGACGCAGGAACATCAGCAAGACGTTCTTGGCGTCGGCAGCCCGGTCGTCCGACATCAGGGAGGCGGCCTGTCGAGTGACGACCCAGGGATTCTGCTCGTTGGTCTTCGCGAGTTTTTCGAGGATCTGTAAAGCCATGCGAGGCTGATGGTTGTCGATCAGCTTCTCAACCTTCTCCATCTCATTGGAAAGGGACTGGCAGCAGAATTTGAGTTTCTTGCCACTACCACAAGGGCAGATGGTGTAGGGATCCATGGGCATCCGAGCGTCCTTCACCGCCGTCAGGCGTGTTGAGTTCATCCCGGTCGGGCGTTTGACGCTGACCAGGCATCGGGAAGCTGGGAAATTTATCTGATTCGGCGATGCGGGGACAGCGTAACCCCTTCCAAATAGGCAGTTGCGACGCGGTCAACGCAGATCATGGATGCTGGACGGGACGACCAGAGGATTCTGCGCGTCGTCAAGAAAACGGTCGAATCGACCAGGTATTCTAAAAATGGCCTAATTGACTGCGTGTTGATGAAAAGCACCGTCCCGTCAGTGGCGGTTATCATCCCCTTTGAGTGTGAAGTACTTGATAATATTCGATTTATGATCGCATTGCCGGGGCGACTTTTCGTGGGATAGTTGCTTAACGGTCTCTCCAGCTTGATTCAGATCAGCTGCCCATTGTGCCAAGGCAGCATGCGTTCCACCCTTCTTCGTGATTATTACCATGCAAAATCCGCTTTCCATGTTAAATCAGACTCGGAAGCAGTTTGGGTGGGCAGCATCAGGTCGACTGCTGGTTGACCGGCTGGGAGCCCGACTCTTTCATCGCCATGTGATGGAAGTTGTGTGGCTTGATCTCAAGAAGGCGGAGGCCTGTCGTCCGGTTCCGGGATTTGAGTTCCGCTTTCTGACAGCGGATGAGGTTCGCGAGTACAGCCACGACACCTCCATGGACCTGGAGCAGAGTCTCGGCGATGACATTGATCGGGGCGAGAGCTTGTGCTTTGCCGCGCTGGAGGGGAATCACCTGGCTGCTTATGGTTGGTACGCCATCCACCTGGCGGCTCCCCAGCACTGTTTTGAGGTGGGGCTGCGTCTGCCGGATGATGTGTCGTATATGTTCAAGGGATTTACCCACCCGAACTACCGGGGGCGTCGCCTGCATGCGGCTGCGATGGGGCTGGCTCTGGCCGAACTCTCCAAGCGGGGGATTCGGGCACTGATTTCGACCGTCGAGTGGACGAACGAAGCCTCGTTGCGCAGCTGTGATCGATTGGGCTACCAGCGTCTGGGACGAATTGCTCAGTCAGGGAATCCCCCGCACCGGCGAGTGTCGATACCCGCTCGAATTCTTCCCGAAACAGGGGTCGAGTTCGTTCCAGCCCAGAACTGGACCGTACCAGAGGCCTGCGGCACGACGGTCGGCTCGGCGAGGTGATTCTCGACATGAGGAGTGCAAATCAAGCAAAACACCCACGATTCAATCGTGGGTGTTGGCTTGAGAGTTCGTCACTCAGTCAGTCATGATCAGTCGTCGTCGCCGTCGCCCATGCCCATATCGGACAGGTCAAAATCGCGATCGTTGACATCGTCGCTGTATTCTTCGACTGGCACCTCTTCGCGATCATCCTTGGCAGTCTGCCGACGACGCAGCTTCACGGGTGGCAGCTCATCGTCATCGTCCAGGAACGGACGGGGAGAGGCGGAACCGTCGGTGATCAGTTCTTTGATGGGCTGAATAAAGTAGAGCTTTTTGCTCTTGGCTCGCAGCTGTTCCAGCTTCTCTTCGGCCTGGGCACGTTCGTTGTAAGGGAAGCGAGCTTCTTCACGCAGCGTACCGCTGAAGACACCCCAGACCAGACGCTTGCGTTCCGCCTGCTTCGTCTTGCGACGAGTGGTCGACTTGGCTTTGGTGGCCTTCTTTGCGGTGGCCTTCTTGCCTCCAGCTGAGGATTTTTCAATCGCTTCGACAGCTTCCGCTTCGCGGCGTTTGTCCAGGCGGCTGGGCGGTTTCTTAGATGCCATGTGACGAATTGTCCTTGGTCGAATGGACGGTAGTCAGAACCCGATTCTCATGATTCCCCGCCATCCATATGCAGAGAATCAGCAAGCCAAGCTGGCATTTTAGAAAATCACATGCCACGTTGCAAGAAAGCCCGCGGAAAGCAGTTCGGGCAGTTCTGGACGACCGATTGGTGATCGCTGGATGTAGCTTTCTGCCTCAGACGTACAGGAAGAGACAACGCGCAGGCGAATGCTGATGCGTCTGGCTTACGAAAATACTTCCGTGAGTACCCGGCCGCCTTCGTTAATGGGGATCGGGCGACCGAACGCATCGGGCAGCCGCAGATCCGGGTCGATCCCCAGCAGGTGGTAGATCGTGGCGGCGAGGTCTTCAGGGCCGACGGTGGGGGTAGTGGCGTAGGCGGCATTCTTATCGCTTTCGCCATACAGGCCGCCTCGACGTATCCCCCCTCCAGCCAGAACCGCCGGGAACAAGGTACTCCAGTGGCCTCGGCCCCAGTCGCCCGAGGGAGTCGGCGTACGTCCCATTTCGCCGACCGCCACGACGAGAGTTTCGTCCAGCAGCCCGCGATCTTCGAGATCCGTCAGCAGCGCGGACATACCCTGGTCTAAGGTGGGCAGCAGGTGATCCTTCACATCCTTGCTGTTGACGTGTGAGTCCCAGCCATACCCGTCAGGGGCATCGTAATGAACGGTCACGTATCGAGCCCCAGCCTCTACCAGTCGACGGGCCATCAGTGTCGACTGCCCGAACAGATGTCGACCATAACGATCACGGAGCGCAGCTGGCTCGCGGGTAATGTCGAGGGCCTGACGTGTCTTCTCTGAGGCAACCAGCGACAAGGCCCGCGTCTGGAATCGGTCGTAGGCCTGAAACGCGAGAGGCCTGTCGAGCTGGCGTCGCAGCTGGTCGAACTGTTGCAGCAGAGATTCGCGGTTCTCCATGCGATCGACGGTCAACTCCCCCTTGGCCATCAAGCCTTCGATCGCGAACGTCAGCTCGTCATCGGAACAGTTCCGCCAGTAGGGATTGTCTTTCGCTTCCTTTTTGTCGATGGCGGTTGTGAGCGGATCGGCACCACGCCCCAGCCAGCCGCCATACTCACCTGGACGCCTCAGTCGAGTGGCGAACTCCTGGAGTCGCCCCAGTGAATTCGGGATCACGAAGTATCCCGGCAGATCGGCATCGCGGCCAGCTTGCAGTTGCCGATCAGCCACCGAGCCCATCGCTGGCCAATCCTGCGGAGTAGCGTTGAATCCACCACCAATCGGAATATGCCAGCGTCGACCAGTCTGGATGTAGTGGCCACCGCCGCTGTGATCATTGAACGAGTGGGACATCGTCCGGATCACGGTGTACCGATTCGAAAGATTCGCCAGCAGGGGCAGGTGCTCGCTGATCAGCAGCCCCGGCGTGCGCGAGGCGATGGGCTGGAACGGACCACGGATCCGGTCGGGGGCATGTGGCTTGAGGTCGAATGTCTCCAGCTGGCTCGGACCGCCAAAGAGGAATACAAAAATGACCGACTTCGCCCGGGCGGAAATCCCCTGCTCTTCCGCCTGCAACAGCTTCGGCAGCGTCAAACCAAACAGTCCGGCTCCCGCAGCCTGCAAGAGTGGTCGACGACCGAAACCCGGCGAGTTGCTGCGACGATCCAGATTTCGAGCCAACTCAAGCATTGCCTTCTCCACGGGGATAGAACGCACTGAGTATATATCGGTTGGCTCTGATGTGAAAACATCAGGAAACACGAACCATCAGCCGTTCATACGCGATTTCACCAGCCCCATGATCTGGGGCCAGAAGTACCACACCGCGAAAATGACCGCAGCGATCGCTCCCAGGTAGAGAATCAGTCCCAGGATCCCGAAGGTCCCGTCCCGAAAGTTGCTGAGCATTTTCCACCATTTCTGGCGGTTGTATTGCTTCTCGATCTTCTTGTAGGCGTCTGCTTGTGAGCGGGCTTTGCTGGCGCTCTGCTGCCGGACAAGCATCTTGCGAGACTCATCATCAAACTGCGGGACCTGAGTCAGGGGCAGGAATGGGCCTTTCGGATTGGAGGCCAGCTGGGTTCGCTCGTTAAATCGGTCGCTACGGACGCTCTGCAGAACCTGCGGTGTCGACATTTTGGCGATGGTGGGCTTACCGGTTGCATCAACGTGCTTCACAAACCAGCCAGGATCTGTCCCCGCTGGGGTTTTCTTGCCCGTTTCGACCTGTCCCGCCTGTGTGGCGGCCAGACCGCGTGCTCCCGGCCCTGCTGCGGTGGCAGCCAGGGTGTTCCGCATGTTGGTCGCTGTCGGGGCCGAGCTGCCGCGCCGGACTGCCTGACGGTTGGGATCGTCAATGAAGG
>CANJZR010000302.1 GCA_947479075.1 Planctomycetaceae bacterium | reverse complement strand
CGCTGCGGTTTCGTGCTCCCGCACTGGTGCTGGAGGGAGGTCTGACCGCCGAGAAACTCGGTTCGCGGCAGGCCCTGCTTCAGGAGGTCGACCGCTCGCGGCGACAGCTCGAAGAGGTGGCATCCTCACGCATCTGGGAGCGACACCAGGAGCGGGCCTTCGCCCTGTTGACCTCATCGCGAACCAGCGGGGCGTTCAATCTGGAGCAGGAGCCATCGGAGCTGCGACAGCGTTACGGAGAGACGACAAACGGGATGAGCCTGCTGCTGGCGCGTCGGCTCGTCGAAGCCGGGGTGCCGTTCATCACTGTCTTCTGGATGCCCGATAAGAAGTACGCTGAAGAGAACAAGTGTGCGAGTGCCGGTGGCTGGGACACGCATGGGAACAACTTCCACTGCCTGAAGAGCCACCTGCTGCCCAAGTTCGACCGGGCCTTCTCGGCGTTGATTGAAGATCTGTCGACGCGCGGTTTGCTCGACAGCACGCTGGTGTACATTACCAGCGAGATGGGGAGAACACCTCGAATCGGCGACCCGCGTTCGGGAGGCTTTGCCGGAGCGGGACGTGATCATTGGACCTATTGCATGACCAACGTCATGGCCGGCGGTGGCATCCGTGGCGGCCAGCGGTATGGAGCGAGTGACAAGCTGGGCGAGTACCCGATTGATCGGCGCGTGACGCCTGCCGATATCGCAAAGACGGTGTGTCACGCGATGGGGATTCATGACTTGGAGGACGTTGACTCGCAGAATCGACCGTATAACTTGCTGGCTGAGGGGGCTCCGATTGAGGGGCTATTCGGTTGATTGGTTGCACAATAGAGAATGGAAGTCGTTCATGACTGAGATCGCTCTCCCGGATAAGTCGCCAGAAGTCTACGAAACTGTCAAACATCGTCATCGTGTTCCGTTGTTCTTTGACCTGACTTATACGCTCCATTCAGACCGGGTAGTCGTTACTGGAGCGAGTCTCTGGGTTCCGAAACTGGAAATGGTGATCTGGCTGCGGACGCTTAGTCCGAACACTTCAACGGTTTGGGGGCGGTCATACCACTCCAAGTGGTCGATCGCTTTCTTGATTTGTGTGGTCGCAGTCAGTGTCTTTTTGCTTCGAGGTCCTGGTCCAGCAACGCCCACCGTGCTCATTTTTTGTCTGGCATTGCTGTTTGCTGCCATCGCGTACGCCCTATGGTCACGAGCGCTCATTCGCTACACCCATTTCATGTTCAATGAGAGTGTGAATACCCTTTCAATCGGCGATACCGGTCCAGATATCGAACGATACGAATCTTTTATTGAAGAGCTGAGTCGGCGAATCGAGGGAATCCGTAAGTCTCAGAAGTGAGATCGCGACGGGAGTGCAAATTTCTCGACGAACCTCTGTTTCGCGGAGGATGTCGAATCATAATGGCCGTGGGGGCAACGCCAAGGGCGTGATCGACTCGTCTGGGGTAATCGTTCCCATTGAGTCAATTACCCCCTTCCCCCTACACTTAAAGTCGATTCACCACCACGTGTCCCCTGACTGAAGTCGCTCTCCCATGGCAGACAAAGGCAATCCCAGCAAGATCGAGGAACTCAAGCGGTCCAGCAACCTCCTGCGAGGTACCATCGCCGAAGAGCTGGCCGACGCGAGTGTCCCCACCGTGACTGAGGACAGTGCGAATCTGCTCAAGACGCACGGCACTTACCAGCAGGACGACCGCGACCACCGCGGCGATGCCAAGGTCTACAGCTTCATGGTCCGCTCCCGCGTGCCGGGCGGAAAAGTCACAGCTGCTCAGTTCCTGGCCGAACTCGATATCTGTGACAAGTTCGGCAACGGAACGCTCCGTATCACTGACCGCCAGGGCTTCCAGCTGCACGGCGTGGTGAAGACGAATCTCAAGGAAACGATTCGCGGCATCAACGCGATCAAGCTGTCGACGCTGGCAGCGTGTGGTGATGTGTGCCGCAACGTGATGGCCTGCCCGGCCCCGATCAAGAACAAGTCGGCCTTTGCGGAGATGCAGGATCTGGCCGGCCGGCTGGCTCACCACTTCCGGCCCCGGACCAATGCCTACTACGAAATCTGGCTGAAGGACGGCGAGGAAAGCACTCTCGTCCATAGTCAGGAACCCGAGAACGAGCCGATCTACGGGGCGACCTACCTGCCGCGTAAGTTCAAGATTGGCGTCGCGCTGCCCGAGGACAACTGCATCGACATCTATACCCAGGACATGGGGTATCTGGCAGTTGTCGAGAATGACAAGATTGTCGGCTACAACCTGCTCGTCGGGGGCGGCATGGGGATGACTCCGGCCAAGAAGACGACGTTCCCGGCCCTCGCGAAGCCAATGGCCTTCATTACCCCCGATCAGGTGCTGACCGTCGGGGAAGCTGTGGTTAAGGTGCAGCGTGACTTCGGTAACCGGGCCGACCGCAAGCAGGCCCGTCTCAAGTACCTGATCCACGAGCAGGGCTTGCCGTGGTTCAAGGCGAAGGTCGAAGAATATTACGGTGCCCCCCTGCCCGGTCCACGCGATGTCGAGGTGACCGATGTCGACGACCACATCGGCTGGCATGAGCAGGGTGACGGCAAGCTGTTCCTCGGGATCAATATCGAGAACGGCCGCCTCAAGGACGAAGGTCCGCTCCAGCTGAAGAAGATGTTCCGCGTGCTGCTGGGCAAGTACGGGATGGAAACGCGTCTGACTGCTCTGCAGGGCGTGATCCTCTGCGACATTGACCCGAAGGATCGGGCTGACATCGACAGCATCCTGACCGAGCATGGCTGCAAGCGGGCCGAGGAACTGACGCTGGCTCGCCGGTACTCGATCTCCTGCCCGGCCTACCCGACGTGCGGTCTGGCCGTGACGGAATCTGAACGCGTCATGCCCGATGTGATGGATGCCCTCGAGGCCGAGATGGCCAAGCATGGCCTGCTGTCCGAGCGGATCGCGGTCCATATGACCGGCTGCCCGAACGGCTGTGCCCGCCCCTATACTCCGGACATTGGCCTCGTGGGTAAGGCTCGCGGGAAGTACACGCTGTACCTGGGTGGCAACGCCCAGGGAACGCGGCTGGCCTTCCTGTACGAGGACATGGTTGCCCAGGAAGAGCTGCCGAATAAGCTGAGCCCGATCTTCGCCAAGTTCAAAGTGGGGCGCAAGACCGGCGAGAGCTTTGGCGACTTCTGCCACCGCGTCGGCAAAGAAGGCCTGGTCTAAGCCGCAGCGTTCAAACCGAAACGAGAGCGGCAGGCATCAGCCTGCCGAGGCGTTGAGCGTCTCCACGCCTTGTCATCTGTGTTGACGGAAACCGCAGCCACTTGATGTCGATATCTATTTGCTGGATTCCGTCTCGGGACTGCCGAGCCGGGCGTCCTCCAAGGAAGGTTGATGTTTGTTTCAGAGGTCGGGGAGAGTGTCTGAAATTAAGGAAAGCCTCACGACGCTCGCCCTCGCTGACCAGCTTTTTGCATCAGTCGCCACAAGTCATTAAGAGCCCTATGTTTGGCCGTGTTTCTATCCGGTCCTGCAAAACAAGGCTCTCAATCGACTTGTGATGTCTCATGCAAAAAGCTGTGACGCTTCGGGTTGGTGAAGCAAGCGACGTGGGTCCGATGTCGTCTGGACTCCGGACGGTCAGCTCCAGTGGATCGAGTTCACTTCGGCCAGGCTGGTAATGCCCTCTGCGGCCTTGCGTAAGCCTGCCATCCGCAGCGATGGGACTCCGTCGGCTCGCAACAACTCGCGGAGGACATCCTCGGTCGTCGTTTGCGAGATGGCTTCCGAGATCCGAGGCGAGATTGGGGCGACCTCGAAGATACCAATGCGACCGAGGTAGCCCCGCCCGCGGCAGCTCTCACATCCAATCGGTTCATAGAGCTGAGTGGGTGGTTCCAATCCGACTTCCGCGAAGGCCGCTTTCTCGTCGTCGGTGATGTCATGAGCGACACGACATTCGGGACATAAACGTCGGATCAACCGTTGGTTCAGAACGCCCTTCAAGTTCGCTCCGATCGAGTTGACCGGGATCCCCAGATCGATCAGGGCCGTCAGTGTCGAGGCCACATCTCGCGTGTGCAGCGTGCTGAACACATGCCGCCCTGAACTGGCCGCCCGCATGGTGATTTCCGCTGCCTCTGTATCGCGGATCTCGCCAACGAAGATCACATCGGGGTCCATGCGGAGAATTGTTTTCAGACCGGTCGTCATGGTGACACTGTGTCGTTCATCAACCGCCATCTGACGCACATAAGGCACGGAATACTCCACGGGGTCCTCGATGGAGACGATGTTACGCTGGGCGGAGGCCATGCGATTCAGCATCGAGTAGACCGTAGTCGATTTCCCCGATCCAGTCGGGCCGGTGATCAGAATCAGTCCCGCGCCCTGCCGCAGCAACGCGTCGACTTTCAATAGATCCGACTCCGGAATACCGAGGTTCTCCAGCTTCATTCCCACGTTCGTTTGCGATGAAATTCGCAGAGAAGCGGATTCACCACCACTGACCGGGGCAGCTGTGTAGCGAACCTCGACGCCAGGGAGCGAAGGGATGTCGGGAAGACGGCCTTCCTTCCCCCGGAATGCGGTGTGATTCGTGTCGATCTGGGCCATGACCTCGTACTGGTGCAACTGGCGCTGAGCCAGACTGGCTTCCATGCGACAGTACTCTTCGAGGCGACCATCAATACGGAATCGAATCAGGTACTCATCGCGGCTGACGGGATCGAAATGGATGTCGGTCGCACGCAAGGCTTCAGCACGTCGCAGCAGTTCAACGGCCGGTGACGATTCGAGCTCGTCGGCGACAACGATCTTTGATTCAGCAGCGAGGTTGTTCTGTGAACTGCTGGCGGTCGTGCGAACCACCATCACCGGGCAGCTGGCGGTTCTCAGGACTGTCTCAGCGATGCTTCCCAGGGCCAGGTGCGCAATCCCGGTACGACCACGGGTCCCCATGATGATGATGTCTGTGGAATGCTCATCCGCTGTGGAGACGATCTCTCGGGCGGGCATTCCCTCGCGGACCAGGAACTTCGTCGTGAGCTTGAGAACCCGCTCAGCCGGCAGCGAGGCCTCCAGGCGGTTCCGGATGTCGTCCTTCAGTCCCTGCAGATCGTCTTGTTTCACTTTCTGGGACAGAACGTGGAGGACAACCAGTTCTGCTCCCACCGACTCCGCGATCGTGGCCCCTTGTTCCAGGGCCACGAAGCTGGGGGGGCTGAAGTCACAGGGGACGAGGACTCTTTGGTAAAGCGCCATGAATGATTCCCGCAGAAAGCTGATTCATCAGTAGGCAAACCGGTCGAGAATGAACCGTGCAGACATCAGTTCACAGAGTATCTCAGTGCG
>CANJZR010000301.1 GCA_947479075.1 Planctomycetaceae bacterium | reverse complement strand
CTAATGGCGGCCCCAGTCAGGTGGATACGTGGGACTACAAACCCGCCCTGGAGAAATGGGACGGCAAGTCAATCAAGGAGTTCGACCCGAGCTTCAGCAACACGACCGGATTCTTCAAGGACTCGGTCGGCAACCTGATGAAGTCGGTCTTTCCGTTCACGCCGCGCGGCGAATGCGGCAAGCAGATCGCGTCGATCTTCCCCAACATCGGGGCTCACGTCGACAAGATGACGTTCATCCACTCGGGCTTCACCGAGTCGAACAACCACTCCCCCGCCCTGTTCGCGATGAACACCGGATTCCCGCGGATGGGTTTTCCGTGCGTCGGGTCATGGGTGACGTATGGACTGGGAAGTGAGAGCAGCAACCTCCCCGCGTTTGTCGTCTTCAGCGATCCCAAGGGACGCGGGCTGCCCAAGGGCCACGCCGCCAACTGGAGTGCGGGCTTCCTTCCCGGCGTCTATCAGGGGACCCACCTCAAGTCCAAGGGCGATGTGATTGATAACCTCGCCCGCGTCAGTGAAATGACCAGCGAAGCCCAGCGCGGACAGCTCGACCTGCTCAAACAGCTGAACCAGAACTACCTCGACCAGCTGCCGCACGAGAGCGAACTGGCCGCCCGGATCGAGAGCTTTGAACTCGCCTTCCGCATGCAGACAGCTGCGCCGGAGGCCCTCGATCTGGCGTCCGAGCCGAAGCACATTCAGGACATGTACGGCATCGGAGTGGAACATTGCGATCACTTCGCGAAGCAGTGCCTGACCACGCGGCGGCTGCTGGAACGCGGGGTGCGGTACGTGCAGATCTACTCGGGCGGCATGGAGAATCAGCTCTCCTGGGACGGCCACTCCGACATCGCCGGGAACCACGCGGGCTTCGCGAAAGAGACCGATCAGCCGGTGGGGGCTCTGCTCACTGACCTCGCTCAGCGCGGGTTGCTCGACGATACGCTGGTCATCTGGTGCGGCGAGTTCGGTCGCCTCCCCATCGCCCAAACCGGAGCCAAGCCCGGCCGCGACCACAACCCGCACTGCATCTCCAGCTGGATGGCCGGTGGCGGTGTAAAGGGAGGCACGACCTACGGCTCGTCCGACGAAGTCGGCTACCGTGCCGCCGAGAACCCCGTTCACCTCAACGACCTGCACGCCACCATCCTGCACCTTCTCGGCCTCGACCACGAGAAGCTGACCTACAAATACAACGGAAGAAATTTCCGCCTGACCGATGTCGGCGGAAAGGTGATCCAGGATGTGATTGCGTAGGGGGAGGGGCGGTCAGCGATTAGCCAGTAAGGGGGTGCCAGCCAGAATTGGCTCTGCCACCCTGCGGAGATCTAAAAATGTATTGCGATCATGACCTGCAGCAAGCCTTCCTGAAATGGCAATACCGTGGGGCTCGCCCCGACGCAGAACTGATGATTCGAACGCAGGGATGCGTTTTGAGGATGTGCACAAGGATGAGGGCTTTCTCCATTGTGTTCTTGTCTGTGCTCAGTGTTGGAGCAGCTTTGGCTATGAGTGATGGCATGGTTGGCTTTCAATCAGGGTCAATCAAGTGGTTCGTTGCAAGGTGTTCTTTCCCTGTCGTTATACTAATTGTGATTTATTACGTTCCGTACACATTCCTTTATCGTATCGAATTGGATGTAAACGGGATCAAGCTGTTTCGATTTCTCATGAAACCGGTCGAGCTGACGTGGCGGGAGGTGAAAGGATTTCGCTTTGCCCACGGTGATGAACTTCTGAAGATCGACTCAACTGATGGTCGAACTATGAAGTTTTATCCTGGATTGAATGGGCTGTCGGCCGTGAGACGCTGTTTGGCCCTACTGGTACCTCAAGAACAACTGGCCGAATCCTGGAAGAATGTTGATCCTATTATGATGGAATTATTTCCGGCGTGGCGTTGTAGTGACGAGGAAATGAAGCGTTTGCCATTCTGAACACTGGCTTAGTAGCACCCTGGTGGAGACTGAGTCGGAAAATTGCGATAACGGTTCGTCTGGCATGCGAGCGAAGCAGAGCTTCGGGGATATCCCGTCCCAAGCTGTGGAGCTTGGGACTGAGGGTGACCACGTCTCCACCCCGCCAATCAGCAGGTCTGTATTTTATGCCGATGTTAGCTCGCATTCAGTCGGTTGAATTCGAAAAGAACATCTTGACTTTTTTCTTGTGAATACCGATGTTGTTCACAGGTCTCGGACAAGTCGCGTAATTGGTCCCGTTCGATGTGTGCGAAGTTTTGTAACGTGTTGCTGGCGATCCAGATGCTGTATTGCAGCATCTTTGGTTGCTGCTGGCATCATGTTCACAATGCTTCCAACACAACACAAACCTCTTCGGAATCAGAAGTTGCTGCAACTTGCTGTTGTCATTCGCCTGCGGTGAGTGATTGCGAGACACATGACTCGCACGGAGTCGCCAATCCGATTCAATCGCCCAATCCTTGCGATGAAGGGCACTGCATCATGCAAAAGGACCTGACTCCTCTCTCAGCGGAGTCGGTTCTCAAGTCGCTGGTGCATGAAGAACTTGTGGTCGTCGCCGAGTTGATCACGACGGAGTGCGTATCGGCCAATTCAATGGATGCAACGATCAGAAATCTCCGCGCAGAGAACCGCTTAAAGCGGTGTGCCGTACTGCAGGTCTGGCTCATTTAGTATTTCTGTAATTTCGTAGCTGTGATTGCTTTGCTCACTCCATGAGTTTCATGGTCCATCAGGGTAACTGTTGCCTGGGACACATGATCGAACAGCGTGCATCTGGATTGGTGTACAGCCAGTCCAAGGACCTGGACATGCCTTACGGTGATCCGGCTGCGAACACAGAGTCACCGACATCGCCATCTGGCATTGTGTCATGCCGGATGCGTGCATACTCAAAGACAAACCAATTGAGAGGAATTTGGACATGATTCGAAAAACAATGCTTGCGATTGCGGCTGCGACGGGACTTGCAGTGCAAACCCTCGCGGTCATACCAGCCTGGGCGGCTCCGCCAGCAGAGACGCGAGTACAATCAGTGCTCGAAAACTCTGCGAGGGAAGGCAAATACACTTTCGTGGTGTTCACGAAAGGTGACACGGCGGCCACGCGTGCGATGGTTCAGACTGTCAAAACGGGAGTTGCCTCTCGTCCTGCGACAACCTTTGCGGTGGCTGATGTCGGCGCCGCCAGCGAACGTGAACTGGTCGCAAAGTATGGATTGGCGAGGGCGCCGATGCCGGTCACCGTGGCGGTCGCTCCAAACGGTGCGGTCACGGGAATATTCCCCAAAGCCGTCAACGAAGAGCAGCTCAGCGCGTCGATGGTTCCACCGACCATGATGCGTTGTATGAAATCATTGCAAGACAAAAAGTTGGTCTTTGTCTGTTTGACGCACGATTCAGCGGATAAGGCGGAAACCCCTTCGGGAGTGTCTCTCTTAAGCCTCGATCCTCAATTCGCAAGTCGCGTCGAGTTGGTCTCCATGAAAGTCGACGACCCGGCAGAATCACGATTCGTTGAGCAGATGAAGGTTGATCCCAGTGCCGTGGCTGGACCATACGCTGTGTTGATCGCGCCCCCTGGCGTTCTTGTCGGACACTTTGGGGATAAGTCCACTCCACAGGAAATTGCAGCTGCAATTCATAAGGCCGGGCAATGTTGCGATGACCCCAATTGCAAGCATAACCACGCAAAACCCAGCTCGCCCGCACCGAAAAGTAACACCAGAAAGAACTAAGCCATGTCGACTTTTTCGATTGTACTCCACGAAATCAGAGCGAGGCCTTGGACGTTGCTGACGAGTGGAATGGCCATCCTGCTCGGAGTTGCGGCGCTGGTGGCCATTCGTCACGTCACTGTGCACTCAGAGGGTGAAGTGTCCCGGCAGCTTTCGACTCTTGGTGCCAACATTCTGGTACTACCCAAGGAGGCGACACTTCAGGATTTCTACTCTGCTGACCAAAACGGCGGGACACTTCCAGAAGAGAACGTTTCGGAGATCTGGATGGCGGGCCTGTCAGGAATTGAGAAGGTCTCCCCCAAGTTGAACGTACCAGCAACTCTTGGCGGGCAAGCTGTCACTCTGACAGGCATCCTGCCGCAGAGCGAGTTCTCCGCAAGCTCGACATGGCAGAATGTCTCGATGTTTACACCCAAAAAACATCAGGGTTGTAAGAAGGCAGATACCCATACAGATGACTCATCCCCCGAAGCTCTCACGACAACACGCGCAATTCAAGACCTAAAAGAGAATGAAGCGATCCTGGGGGCAGATGTGGCAGAGAAGACCCACTTGAACACCGGCGACAAGATCTCACTTCTTGGAGGTGATTTTGTGGTAATCGCCACTTTGTCGCGAACTGGAACTGTGGACGACTCTCGCGTGTTCGGCCATCTTCATACGGTTCAAAGGCTTTCCAATCGTGGCGAGACGGTCAATGCCATCGAGATCGTGGGGTGTTGTGAAGACGCCGCAGGTGACTTGGTGCCACAGCTGAGCAAACTGCTTCCTCATGCAAAAGTCGTCACGATATCGCAAGTGGTGCAGACTCAAGTGGGAGTCAATCGTCTGATGGCCAACATGTCTTTGTTTGTCCTCGCGGTACTCGTTTTAGTGGGTGGGGTGAGTTTGGCAGGGGCCATCTCTGCGAATGTTCGTGAGCGGCGAAAGGAGATCGGAACTCTGATGGCCATGGGAGCGACGCCAAACTTCGTTCTGACCCTGTTCCTGGCGAAAGCTCTGCTCCTGGGACTATTCGCTGGAACACTGGGGAGCTTGCTTGGTTTGGTCACTGCACTGTTAGCGGGGCCGAGATGGGCAGGCGTAGCGATTTCACCGCTGCCTGTGACATCGTTGCTGGCGGTGTTAATCGCAACTGCAGTGGCTTTGCTGGCTGCGTACTTGCCGGCACGCCAGGCTGCAAAGATGGACCCATGTCTCTGTTTTCAGGAGGTGTAGTCGTGATTCACTTCAATCAGGTGAGCAAAGTATACACGCGTCGTGGTGAGGCAATCACAGCGTTTAGTTGCCAGTGTCTCACGATCAATCCGGGTGAGTATGTAGCGATCGTCGGGCCAAGTGGCAGCGGAAAGTCAACGCTGTTGTCTTTGCTCGGTGGGATGCTGACCCCGACAACAGGCAAGGTGCTGTTTGACGGGATTTCACTCTACGACTTATCGCCCGCAGAACGATCTGAGATTCGTCGGCAGAGGATGGGATTTGTCTTTCAGACATTCAATCTCATCCCCTACCTGAGTGCGATTCAAAATGTGCAGGTGCCTCTCTGTTTACTCAACATGAAGGCAGAGGAACAAGAGTCGCACGCCGTCGAGATGTTGAAGAGGTTCGGACTCGCT
>CANJZR010000300.1 GCA_947479075.1 Planctomycetaceae bacterium | reverse complement strand
TAACAAGCTGATCGTGGAAGGCCAGGACCGCAGCAAGTTCTTCGTGATTGCTCAGGGCCAGGTCGAAGTCCTCAGCAAGGGTGCCCACGGCAGCGATCTGCGTATGGCTCTGTTGACGGAGGGCGAGTTCTTCGGCGAGACCGAGCTTGTTTCGGAGAAGCCATCAGACATCACCGTGCGGACGATTACGCCGTGCGTGCTGCTGACTCTTTCGCGTAAAGATCTCGATGCGATTCTGGCCGGTGTTCAGGGCCAGGGCAACGAGTTCAAGAAGGCGATTGATGAGCACATCGAACTGCGATCAACCGTCAACAAGTACGGCGAGCGTAACATCGATCTGGTGTCTGGATTTGCCGAGAACGTCGAGATTCCTGAGACGTTCGTCGACTACTCGTCGAATCCGCGTGAGTACTCGCTGTCAGCTGTGCAGACAGTCGTGCGGGTCCATACCCGTGTGTCGGACCTGTACAACGGCCCATTCGATCAGCTTGAAGAGCAGATGCGGCTGACGATTGAGGGGATCAAGGAACGGCAGGAATGGGAGCTGATTAACAGCAACAAGTTCGGGCTGATTCACTCGGTCGACCCGGCAATGCGGATCAGCACTCGTTACGGGGCTCCGACGCCGGACGATCTGGATGAACTGCTCGCTCTGGTATGGAAGAAGCCCGCGTTTTTCCTGGCACATCCTAAGGCGATCGCCGCCTTTGAACGTGAGTGTACCTGGCGTGGCGTGCCGCCCGTCACGACAAACATCTTTGGCTTCCCGGTCATAACCTGGCGGGGCGTGCCGCTGATTCCCTGCGACAAGCTGGAAATCAAGAACCGGTACCAGTCGAACCAGTGGTACGGCACGACCAGCATCCTGCTGATGCGTGTCGGCGAAGCGGACCAGGGCGTTGTCGGACTGCACCAGGCAGGTATCCCCGGCGAGATCAGCCCCAGCCTGTCGGCTCGTTTGATGGGACTCGACAGCCTGGGCGTGACGTCGTACCTGCTGACGCTGTACTTCTCCTGTGCAGTGCTGACCGATGATGCGCTGGGTGTCCTGGAGAATGTGGAAGTCGGCTACTACCACGACTACGACCACCGCCCCACCAAGATTAAGTAGGCGACATGTCAGAGAACATCACTCCAGATCTGATCGCGAGAATCGCGTCTCGGCTCTATAACGAAGTGCCGCAGGGGGGCGATCTGCCCGCACAGCCGACACTGCCGGGAGCAGGGGCACATACCTCTGGTATCCCTTCAGCGGTACCCACGGCCTATGCACCTCAGCCTTACTGGGCTGCGTTGCCTGGAGTGTCGACCGCCGATGTGTTGCCCGTGACGGTGGCCTCGCCGACATCGATCCCGGGGCAGGCTCGCAGCTTGCCTCTGTCGCCGGGGGCTTCGTCTCCGTATTCAGCGCTGCCGGGTTTTGTGACGGCTCAGCCAACTCCGTCTGCTTTCGGCGGGCACGCTCCGCAGGGAGCCGGTTACGCGCTGCCTGGCCTGGGGGCGTTGCAGGCTGCTCCGGCCCAGCTTCAGCCAGCCACTTTCGCTGGATACGGCTCACAGGCCTCCCCTCAGGCGGCGCCTGCGAGTGCGCCAGCGGGTGGAGTGAATCTCGACGGGTTGCGGAACTTCGTGCGGCGGGTTCGTTCGTCAAACACCACCGGAGGTGAAGGTTACCGAGACTCTGTCGGTCCCGTATTCGCTCGTCCTCTGAATGCTTCGACGGTCGCTCCAACCCATGGGTCCAGGCCGTTCGATGTGAATGCCATTCGGGCGGATTTTCCGATCCTGCGCCAAATGGTCCACGGTCGGCCACTCGCCTGGTTTGATAACGCCGCAACGACGCAAAAGCCCCAATGCGTGATCGATGCGATCTCGCATTTCTACGAGAACGACAATTCAAACATTCACCGTGCGGCCCACACGCTGGCAGCTCGGGCGACTGACGCATACGAGGGGGCACGCGAGAAGATCCGGGCGTTCCTGAATGCCTCGTCGGTCAAGGAGATCGTTTTCGTTCGTGGCACGACCGAGGGAATTAACCTCATCGCCAAGACATTCGGCGAGAAGTTCCTCCAACCGGGCGATGAGATCGTTTTGTCGATGCTGGAGCATCATGCCCAGATCGTGCCGTGGCAGATGATTGCCAAGAAGCACGGGGCAGTGCTGCGAGTGATCCCCGTGAATGACAACGGCGAGATCATTCTCGAGGAGTATCAGCGGCTGCTGGGGCCACGCACCAAGGTGGTCGCCCTGGCTCATGCCAACAACAGCCTCGGGACGATCCTGCCAGTGGAAGAGATGACTCACGCCGCCAAGCGGTATGGGGCACGCGTGATTATCGACGGGGCTCAGTCGGTGGCTCACATTCCGGTCGATGTGCAGCGGCTTGGCGCGGACTTTTACGTCTTCTCTGGTCACAAGATTTTCGGACCCACCGGAATTGGTGCGGTCTATATCAAGGAAGAGCTGCACGACCTGCTTCCCCCGTGGCAGGGCGGCGGAAACATGATTCGCAATGTGACGTTTGAAGAGACGAGCTTCAGCGATGCTCCCGCCAAGTTTGAAGCGGGGACACCCAATATCGCCGACGCTGTCGGGCTGGGAGCAGCACTCGATTACGTGAGCCAGCTGGGGTTACAAAACATTGCGGCCTATGAACATGGTTTGCTGATGTATGCGACAGAGCATCTATCACGTATCAATGGTCTGCGGATCATTGGAACCGCTCGCGAGAAAGTCGGTGTGGTGTCGTTCGTGCTGCCGAACCGTCGGACTGAGGAGATTGGCAAGCTGCTGGATCAGGAAGGCATCGCTGTCCGGGCCGGACACCATTGTGCTCAACCCTCGCTCCGCCGCTTTGGCGTGGAATCAACGGTCCGCCCGTCTTTGAGCATCTATAACACCTGTGAAGAAATCGACCGGCTGGTGAGCGCGGTGAAGCGAATTCAGAAGATGCCCTAAGTAGTTGCAGGAACATCTTTCACCTTAAGTATCTAGTACGTCTGGCGCAGGAAGCTGATCACGGTCATTGGGCTGAGATCTGCACTCAGCCGATCCATTCCCAGGCTCAGCCTGAGCCACGCCGCGTAGTCCCCTCAATAGCCCGCGACGGCCTTTACCCCTGAAAACCGTAACCGTTTTCGACCGGGCTTACCTCAGCGAGGGGACAGGCCGATGGACGTGCCATCGAGGTTTTCTAAGCCCCACCTGACGATGGATTTCAGGATCGGGCGGAGTGTCTCCCCCTTCTTGGTCAGGCGGTAGGCATCGCGGCCTGGCACGAGGGTCGAGGGGTACTTTTCGACGAGCCCGGCATCGACCAGCTTGACCAGTCGATCCGCCAGGATGTTGGTGGCGATCCCTTCGGGACTTTCCAGAAATTCCTTGTAGTGCGACCGCCCCAGGACCATGTCGCGGATCACCAATAGCGTCCACTTGTCGCCGATGATGTCGAGCGTACAGGCGATCGGGCAGGGTGAACGGCGGCGGTCAGACATCGGGGGTTCCTGAAATTGTCAGAGACTGTGCAAATCACCATTGACTCTATGTGTGACACTTGCATAATGCAAGTCGCGTGTCACTTGCAAAGTGCAAGTGCGACTCGTCTCTTCAGGGATATAAGCCATGTCGAATGTTGTCAGTTACGAAGCGGGACGATGGTCTGCCCTCGGCGATCATGTGTTTCAGGCTGGATCGCGCAAGGGGGCTGGGAAGGTCTTTTTGAGCGAGCGATTGCAAAGCACTGGGGCTGAGGTGTCGCTGAACCGGCTTGAGGCCGGTCAGGGATACTCATTTCTGCACCGGCACGAGACGCACGAGGAGATCTACATTGTGGTCTCCGGCACCGGTGACTTCCTGGTGGACGGGGAGCAGATTCCTCTGCGTGAAGGGTCGACTCTGCGAGTTGCTCCGAACGGCGCTCGCTCGATCCGGGCCTCTACGGAGGAGCCGCTCTGTTTCCTGTGCATACAGGCTGTCGATGGCACGCTGAAACAACGCACTGTCGCGGATGGTCGACTGGTCGAGGGTCCCGTCGAGTGGAAGTCGTGATGGAACTGGTCTGATGCATTCTCCTGACCACGTCGAGGGGCACCTGATGTCGAGACTCAGTGAACATCCCACCGTCATTCACACCCGGGAAAAACGTGGTGTGCCAACGCCCGTTTGTCTCAACCGAGCGGAACTTCGAGAGATCTGCCTCGAAGCCGGGGCCGATGATGTCGGCTTTGTCTCGATCGATCGTCCGGAGATCGCTGACCAGCGGGCTGAGATTCTGAACGCGTTTCCGTCGACGCTGACTCTCATCAGTATCGTCTGCCGGATGAATCGCGATGCTATTCGCAGCCCCGCTCGGTCGGTCGCGAATCTGGAATTCCACGAGACGACTGATCACGCCAATCAGTCCGCCCGATTGATCGTTCGGCAACTGGAGGAACGTGGAATTCGGGCTCTCAACCCGGCGTCGGGATTCCCGATGGAGATGGATCGATTTCCCGGACGAATCTGGGTGGTCTCGCATAAACCGGTGGCTGTCGCTGCTGGTCTCGGTCAAATGGGAGTCCATCGCAATGTGATCCACCCCAAGTTCGGGAACTTCATCATTCTGGCGACGGTACTCGTCGCAGCCTCCGTGGAAGAGCAGTCATACCCCATCGATTACAACCCCTGTCTGACCTGCAAGCTGTGCGTGGCTGCGTGTCCGGTGGGGGCGATCAAGCCCGATGGCGAGTTCGATTTCAGTGCCTGCATGACGCACAACTACCGTGAGTTCATGAATGGATTCACGGACTGGTCGGAGGCCATTGCGGAGAGTCGGAGTGCGATCGATTATCGTCACAAGGTCACGGACCAGGAATCCGCCTCGATGTGGCAGAGTCTGGCATTTGGTCCGAATTACAAGGCGGCGTACTGTCTGGCAGTCTGCCCCGCGGGAGAGGACGTGATTCAACCGTTCCTCGAAAAGCGAGCTGAGTTCGTGGCGGAGACCGTCCGCCCATTGCAGCAAAAGTCGGAGACGATCTATGTTGTCCCTCAGTCCGATGCGGAGGCTTACGTCGTCCGCAAGTTCCCGCACAAGAAGATCCGACGGGTGAACGGTCTTCGTCCTTCGACGATCGCCGGGTTCATCTCGGGGCTGCCACTTGTTTTTCAACCGGGACAGTCGAAGGGGCTGGACGCGGTTTACCACTTCTCGTTTCACGGAGCGGAAGCCGTTGACGCCACCGTGACGATTCGCCAGCAGACACTGGGTGTCCAGAGCGGCCATGTGGGAGATGCCGACTGCTTTGTCAGAGCCGATGCAGCGACGTGGCTCGGCTTTCTTCGCAAGGAAAAGAGCATCGTCTGG
>CANJZR010000299.1 GCA_947479075.1 Planctomycetaceae bacterium | reverse complement strand
TTCAAGATGACCAGAATCGTGTTCGTCACCGCACTTTCCCGGATGCCGATCACGAGCACATATGTCACCATGGCAATGATCACCATGGCCGGCAAATTGATCCAGGCATGAATCACCTGATCACCAACGATCAACGGTGTAAACGGGTCCGATGTCAGTTGAGGCGGTATTTGCCAGCCGATGGTCACCTTGAGAAACTCATTGAGGTAATGAGTCCAGTGGGCTGCGACGGTCGCGCACGACATTCCATATTCGAGGATCAAGTCCCAGCCAATGATCCAGGCTGCGAGTTCGCCGAGCGTGGCGTAGGTATACGTGTATGCTCCCCCGGCTACGGGGACCATCGCGGCGAACTCGGAATAGCACAGTGCCGCCAGTCCGCAGGCGATTCCCGCCACGATGAATGAGATCATCACCGCCGGACCTGCGTCCTCAGCTGCCACGCGTCCCGTCATGGCGAAGATACCAGCGCCAATGATCGCCCCGACGCCGAGTGAAGTCAGCGAGACCGGCCCGAGAACCCGGTGCAGGCGTTGCTCGCCCTGCATCTCACTGATGAGTCGTTCAATCGATTTGCGGCGAAACAACTGGGCCAAGTCCATGTGGGCATTCCTAACGGGAGACTCTAGCGAATCGCACGAGTATGTGGATTCCGATTCGATCTGGCCAGCGAAATCGCATGAGCGCGAGCTACTTCACCAGGCCGATGACCAGGGTCCGATCGTCATCCGCCGGACGCCCTCGCGAGAAGGCTTCGATGGCGGACAGGATCGCATCGTGAATTTTCTGGGCGGGGCTGCATCCCGTCAGGATCATGTCGAGCCGGGCTGTGCCGAACAGTTCGTCTTCGGGATTCATCGATTCGGTAATCCCATCGGTGTAGAAGACCAGCTGGTCTCCGGATTGCAGCATGATTTCCGTGTCGGAGTAATTCGGAGGCTCCATCAATCCCAGAGGAAGTCCATCGGGTGATTGGAGGGTCTGCAGGCTCCCATCCTGGCAGCGTTTCAATCGCGGCGGGTTCTGTCCGGCAGATGAGTAAACGAACTGCAATGTCTGGGGGTCAAAGATGCCATAGAACGCGGTTACGAATGTCCCGGACGCGGGTGAGTAGCGACGCGTCAGATGCTGATTGACGAACCGCAGCAAATCCGAAGGCCGTCGCGACGTGCTGGCCACCGTATGCGCGAGCGAGTGCGTCACGGCCATCACCACCGCTGCGGGGGTCCCGTGGCCACTCACGTCCGCAATGAGAATTCCCCAGCGACCATCCCCCAGTTGAAAGATGTCGTAGTAATCTCCGCCCGCCCGTCGAGCGGTCTGATACGAGGCCGCCAGTTCCAGGCGGGGAATATTGGGCAGCTCCTGCGGCAACAGTCCACGCTGGATTTTCGCGACCGCTTTCAGTTCGCGATCCACATCGGCATAGGCCGTTCGCAACTCGGCAGCCAGCACGAGACTCTGAGTCGCCCGTCCAAACAGATTACTGCGGAGGACAATGTCGGGCAGTTGTTCCCGATCGAACGAGTGGGGTTCGTGCTTCAGCAGCACGACCATATTGAGGGCCTTCCCCTCGTCGTAGTTGGGGATGGCGATCAGCGAGCGATAACCTCGCAAAAACTCGATCGCGGGTTCATCGTCGGGAAGATGCAGATCGTCGATGACAACCGGCTTGTCATCGTAGATCAGCTTCGACAATAGCCCGCTGCGGTACTTGGGGAGTTTGTGCGGTTCTTTCCAGGGATTGACGGGCTTTGCCAGTCGCGGAGAACGCGTGATGCGATACTCCCCCCCCTTGAGCCCGCGGCGGCTCAAACTGATGACTGCGTCGACATCCACCAGCTGTTTGTTACGTTCCCCATATAGCGAAACCATCTGTTGCGGGTCAGTCTGCTCGCTCATCTCGCGAACCATGCTGAGGACGAGACTGAGTCGTCGCGACCATTCGGTTTCCGGATGAGATGAGTGGCTGGACATGTCACAACTTTCGAGGAGAGGGCCTGCCGTGTGACTATATGGCTCACTCTCGGACACGCCAAGGCAGTCGCGTGGCGTTTGTGATCCCATGGGAAACCATGACCAGGCATGGAATCAAACTCGAAAAACTCCCTAGGCTTTGACTCGTTTTGCGATCGTTCCCAGATCCACGATTGCCGCCCGGTCACCCGCCTCGCGAACCATCTGGCAGATCAGATCGATGGCCTTGAACTCGGGATCAACGACGTACAGGCACGACGGGTGAGCCAGGAAGTCGAAGACGGTTCCATTCTCGATGGTCCATTCCATGCACTGCCGGATCGACTTGAGAAACCATTCGAGCTTCCATCGACCGGTGCGGAAGGCCCCGATGTCGCTGATCGGGCTCATGGGGATCTCGACCAGCCCATCGGGGTAGACGAACGGCTGGGCTGACTTGGTCTTGGCGAGGATGTCCTGAAGCACCTCGTCGCTGGGTTCCTCCATGGCCTTGGTAGTGAGGTGCGGCGGATAGAGGCTGCTGATCCAGTCGTACCCCAAGTCCTTGAGGATCGCCCGGACCTCAGGGTGGTGTTTGAGTCCGTCGGCGAAACCGCCCGGAGTGCGAAATCCGTTGGGGGCGACACCCAGACGGGACTTCATCGCCTGGGTGGTCAGCAGGATGTTCTCGCGAATGGCGTCGGGAATCGGCTGGCCGCGGAGCAGCCACGGCGCCCGCTGGAATCGGAACTGTAGCTCCTCGGCAGTCTTGGCTGTGACATTGATATGGTCATAGGTGTGATTGCCGACGGGGTGGCCGGTCTCCACGATCTCTTTCAGCCAACTGATGTCGGGCTGCTCGAACACCCGGCCGACCGCGAAAAAGTGCAGAACACCGCCCGCAGCCTTCACCCGGCGGGCTGCTTCCACGGCGTAGCGTTTTGTCTCGTCGTTCAGGTTTCCCTTCTCGTAGTCCCAGTGCATCATTTCCCACTCGGGGAAGTTGCGACTCATCTCCAGATCGAGTGTGATGGCGATTTGGGCCTGCGGCTTCTGTGCTGCATAGGCTGGCCGAGCGAATGCTGAGGCAGCTGCGAGTGACGCCGTCTGGAGCAGCCACTGGCGACGCGAAATCGATGAGTAGGGCTTGTGCATAAGAGGTTCAGCGACTTTGAGACTCCAGCGCCTTCTCCGCCAGCAGGGAGGGCGAGTGGCCAGGAATCGTGGTGTTCATGACATGAGGTCGACGTTGGTCCGGAGGCTCCGGGCGCGTTCAGATCTCAACTCTCTCTTGGCGTCCACTCCTTGGAGTACTCTCGCTTCCACAGGGCCATTGCAGCGTCATCATTCAGGATATGGCCGTTTGACGGGTCACAGACCAACGATCGTTGCGTGCGGTAGGCGATATTCCCCAGATGGCACAGCAGCGTACTCTTGTGTCCTTCCAGAATCTCGCTGTTCAGGGCCAGTGGCGTCTCGTTGCGGATGGCAGAGACGAAGTTCCCGGCGTGCTGGGCATCGTTTCGCGAGTGCGAGGCCTTTTCAGTGACCTTGTCGTTGATGTCGAAGATGCGATACGTCCCGCTTTCGTCGATCTCCAGCGTCCCGTTCTCTCCATAGAACGTCACGAATCGGTCGTCATGCTTATTGCAGCTGCGACCTTCCCAGGTGACCTGACGGCCTCCGTCGAACTCGATCAGGACGGATTGAGTGTCGGGTGTCTCCTGGTCGTCCTGATAGCGGTAACGACCACCGGAGGAGGTGACTCGAATCGGGTAGTCGCCACCGACGCCCCACCGCCCGATATCGAGAGTGTGGATGCCGTTGTTACCCAGTTCACCGTTGCCCCAGTGCCAGAACCAGTGCCAGTTGTAGTGCAGGAAGTTGCTGCGGAAATCCTTGTGAGGAGCTGGACCTTCCCACATCGCGTAATCGATCCCGGCGGGCGGCGAAGCCGGTTCACCCTTCCCAATGGATGGTCGCAGGGCGGTGTACCAGCAGTTGGCCAGATAGACACGGCCGATCACTCCTGCGTGCAGCTTTCCCATCGCTTCAATGAAGCCGGGAGCACTGCGACGCTGGTTGCCCATCTGCACGGCTTTCTTGTATTTGCGTGACATTGCGACGAGCAGCTCGCCCTCCCAGGGATTTTGACAGCAGGGCTTCTCGACGTAGCAATGCTTGCCCGCCTGGCACGCGAGGATCGCGGCGGGGGCATGCCAGTGGTTGGGAGCGGCACAGATCAGGGCATCGACTTCGGGATCATCCAGAATCTTGCGAAAGTCCTGAACGCCCTGGGGTTTCTGGGCCGGAGTGATGTCCAGCTTCTCGACGGTCGCGATGGCCTTGGCAACTCGGTCAGGATCGAGATCACAGACGTACTTGACCCGTACGCCCGGCAACACGCCGAACGTCTGAGCCAGAGCCAGTCCGCGACTCATCCCCATCACACCGACGGTCACGATGCGGCTTGGAGCCTCATCCGCTCCGTAGATCAGCGGAGCCATGCGCGAGATCGCCCCCGCAGCTGCAGAAGTCGCCAGGAAGGAGCGTCGAGTCAGAGCCGCCATCGAATGATCTCCCGAGGTTTGCATGCCAACACATCAAGACGTGACTATGCGATGTTCGGCGATATGTTTCAACGGAGACGAAAGGGATTCGAGTTGGAGTGCAGTTCAGAGCCCCGTAAGGACAGGTACAGGAGTCGTGGATATCTATCGCACCGATAGAATTGAATGCAGTCGGGGTGGCGATGAAATAGTTTGTTTTGAAGCCTCGAAGAGGCGACAGAAAGCATCGATTTCTACTTGGTCGGCTCGGGGAGCGCTCTCGTTGCGTTGGCTCGCCTGTCGCCGCTTCGCGGCTGCCGACTTCGGGGTGATTGTTCCTTCGGCTGACGCCCCAAGCTACGGGCTGTCGCCGCTTCGCGGTTGGAAAACACAGTTGGGATGCAATCCAAGGGCGGGCTCGGCGCACCTCTTGGGATCGGACAGACAAGAATGTCTGTCCCACTTTTGTGATTAATCTGTGGAGCAGGCACTCTTTTCTGCCCATGCTCAGCGATTACGGCTCAGCAGGAGCTTCGCCCTCCCGGGGGCTCTTAGCGAACTCCGGCGGACCAGACGAATGCAGCGGTGTAGGCCAGCAGGCTCCAGCCTTCGTAGACCTGTTGCCAGGCTCGCCAGAACGGGCCTGCCAGCGGCCGAGTTGTCAGCTCGCTCGAATTGGATTCCGTCCCCATCCTCCAGCCGATCGCGGTCAAACAGCCAAATGCTGTCGTGATGAGTACCGGGCTGGCAGGGAGACCTCCCAGCCGAAAATGGGCCAGAGTGATCACCAGCAGGTTATTCAAAAAGTGCAGCAGAATCGCCGCCCACAAGCTGCGGGTTTGCAGGTACACCCAGTGCAGGA
>CANJZR010000298.1 GCA_947479075.1 Planctomycetaceae bacterium | reverse complement strand
TTGTTGTCTCTGCTGGAGGGAGGCACATCCGGCTCACTCGCACTGGGGTTGTGGCCCGAACCGCTGATGGTGGCTGTGGGTGTCGTGGGGACATCGCGGTTTTATGACATCCGGCAGCGGGAGTGCGATGGAGCAGTGGCCGATGTGAATGACCTTGCGGCGTGGTCGTTCCCTGAGGCTGATTTCGAGGAGGTCGAGGTTCGACTTCTGCCGAGCGTTCCGGCCACCAGCTGCGAAGACGATACTCGTGCGGACCAGTCGAATATCTCCCCCTGTGGAGCTATCTGCTGGATCGGATCAGAACGCCCGGCCCCCTCTGACGACGAACTGATGTGGGTTAGCACCCTGCTGAGTTGGCTAGCGTCACGTGAGCGACAGCTGCGAGATGCCAAGCTGAAGTCGCTCGCCGAGTTCGCGGCGGGAGCGGGACACGAAATCAACAACCCTCTCGCGACGATTCTGGGACGATCCCAGTTGCTGCTGCGACAGGAGACTGACCCGGAGCGGCGTCGGTGGTTGACCTCGATCGGAGGCCAGGCTCTCCGCATCCGGGACATGATCTCCGACACGATGGTCTTTGCCCGGCCTCCCGCTCCGAAAAGGCAATCGGTCGAAATTGAGCCGCTGGTTCATGCGGTAACGGGACGGTTTTCCGACGAACTCGAACGGGCTGACATCGAACTCCAAATCGAGCCCGCGCAGCTCAGCGCATCGACTCCTTCCGCGGTCACGGTGATGGTTGACTCCGACCAATTCCAGGTCGTGTGTGTCGAAGTGTTGCGTAATGCCATTCGCGCAGTGGGTCAGCGGTCGGGGCAGAAAGGCCGGATTGGACTTCGAACCAGACTTCGTTCCTGGCAAGGTCGCCGGTGGCTCGAACTCGACTTCTGTAACAATGGACCAGAGCTGACAGCTGCCGAACGCACGCATGCGTTTGATCCCTTTTTCTCCGGGCGCGATGCGGGGAGAGGCCTGGGTTTTGGACTGACCAAGTGCTGGCGAATCGTGACCGGTCACGGCGGTCAAATGGGCGTCCACTCGACTCCGGCAAGAACCGTGTTTCGGACGTTGTGGCCAGTGGAGTAAGTCAGTGACTGGTGCAAGCGCGACCCAATTCGCCACTGCAATCATCAAGTCGGATGACTTTGCGCAGTTTGCCGATTATGCTTGACCTGCCTAATGCGCAGGTCTCCGAGAAGCTAAGCGAGTGTCTATGGCTTCGATGGCAGCGACATGCTGGCCCGGTTGACTTGGCTCCTTCCGCATGACGGCTACACGGGAGTCCTGACATGTTCAAAGCAGCTTTGTGGAGCGTCCTCGGACTGGTCGTCGGTATGACCTCGTCTGCGGCTCACGCACAGTATTTCTATTCGCCGTACGGGGTATACGCAGCTCCCGTCGTTCGGCCGGTCTTCGTGGCCCCGGTTCCTGTCGGCGTTTCGTATTACTCCCCGGTTCCCGTTGTTGTCGCCCGCCCGGTTTACACTCCAGTCGTGCAGTCGGTTTACACCGCTCCCGTGACCTACGTGGCTCCTGCTCCCACGATCAGCTACGCGAGTTATGAGCCGGTTCCCGTCGCCGTGACACCCTTGCCGACCTATGTCGCTCCCGCTCCGGTTTACGTGGCAGCAGCTCCAGTTGTCGTCGCTCAATCAATCTATGCACCGGCCGCATATCAGTCGTTGCGTGTCGGTCCGTTTTCGTCGACCTACCGCTACTCCTCCTGGGGTGGACCGCATGTCTACGCCCGCAGCGGACCATTCCACTCTGTTGTTCGCGTACGCGGCTGGTAACTCCAGCGAGGTATCACAGTATCGACTACGACAGCCCTCGATGATTCGGGGGCTGTTGTTGTAGCGGGGCACGATCAACCGTTCCGGGCCACTTCACCTTGCTTTTTACCGGACGCATCCACCATTATTGATCACTGAACAGCCACTTGCCGATGTATGATGAGGTGCTGCGACCTTGTCTCGGGGATTGGCTCGCTCGGAATCACTCCATGCTGAACATTCAATCGGGCTCGACGAGCCGTAACTGCCAGGGACTTTCCCGCCGGTCGGCTCTCAAGGCAGGCTTTCTCGGTGCAGCTGGCCTGTCGATGTCGGATTTGCTCCAGCTGCAAGCTGCGGGTGTAGCGAAGAAGACTGATCGTTCGGTGATTCTGTTCTGGTTGGATGGCGGGCCAAGTCAGCTGGAGTCCTACGACCCGAAGCCCGAGGCACCGCTGGAAAACCGCGGGCCCAAGACGGCGATTGAGACGAAGCTACCCGGCACATTCTTTTGTGAAACGCTGCCCAAGCAGGCTGCCATCGCCGACAAGCTGGCGATCATCCGCTCGGTCAAGCACGGGACCGGTGACCACTTTGCCGCGGGGCACTGGATGCTTACGGGCCGGTTCGGTGCGACGTCTGCGAACAAGCAGTCCAAGTATCCGGGGCTGGGGGCCTGTGTCGCGAAGGCCATCGGACCGAGGAAGCCCGGCATGCCCGCGAATGTTGGGTTGCCCGCCGCCGAGAGCATTTACATCTTCCCCGGATACCACGGAGCTGCGTATCTCGGCAACGCGTACAACCCGTTCGATGTCGATACCGAGACGAAGTATCTGCACCACACCTCAGCTGTGGAGATCACGAAGCCCAAGTGTTTCAGCAGTGGAGTTTCGATCGATCTGGATCGGGCTGGCTCGCGTGGTTCGCTGCTCACATCGCTCGATCGCGTGCAGCGTGAAATCGACCAGCGCGGGGTGATGGACTCGGTCGATATCTATCGCCAGCAAGCCTACTCGATGCTGTTCGGAGGGGATGCGGTGAAGGCCTTCGATCTCACCCAGGAAGACCCAGCTGTCGCCGAGCGATATGGCAAGAACCCGTGGGCTCGCTACACGCTCATGGCTCGGCGTCTGGTCGAAGTCGGAGTTCCATTCGTGACAGTCGACATGCCGCACTGGGATCATCACAGCAGCCTCGAAGGCCACTGCTCGAACATGCGGGCGATGGACCACTGCGTCGCCACGTTGATCAATGACCTCGAAGAACGCGGGATGCTCGATCGCGTGCTCGTCCTCGTCATGGGTGAGTTTGGTCGTACCCCACGCATGAACAACGGGCTCCCGAATGATCCGACCCCCGGCCGCGATCACTGGGGCGATGCGATCTCCGTCATGATGGCCGGCGGCGGGATCAAGGGCGGCGTGGTCGTGGGAGCCACCAACAGCAAGGCGGAGTTCCCCATCGAACGACCGCTCGAGCCGCAGAACATCCTTGCTACCGTCTACCACCAGTTGGGGATCGATGCCGGGCAGTCCTTCCTCGACTTCGCTGGGCGGCCAACGCCGCTGGTCGATCGCCCCGACCCGATTCATGAAATTATCGGTGGGTAAACGCGAGTCTGTGACTGGGAGGGCGAAGCTCCCGCTGAGCCGCTATCGCGATTGGATGTCGCCTGGTCAATACGGCTCCGCAGGAGCTTCGCCCTCCCCAGTATGCGTCCTATCGCCTGGCAATCTTGCGCAGGACCTCTGCCCCGCGCAGGAGCGTCTCATCCTTGGCGGCATACGACACGCGGAAGTGCGTATCCTGAGCACTGAAGACGTTGCCGGGAATGATCAATAACTCGTTCTCGATCGCCTTGGTCACGAACTCGGTGGCCGTGCCCCAGGGGGCCTTGATGAACATGTAAAACGCCCCATCGGCCCCGATGATCTCGTAATCCTTGCCGATCTCGGCGGCGAAGAGATCCCGCTTTCGTTTGTAGTCAGCCACATGGGCACTCACGTCCACATCCCACGCTTCGGCTCCCGCCCACTGGAACGGATGCGGAGCACAGACGAACGTGAACTGCTGCAGCTTCGCCATCTGCTGAATCAAAAACTCCGGCCCGTGGCACCAGCCAACACGCCAGCCGGTCATCGAGTGTGACTTGCTGAAGCCGTCGATCACGAGCGTCTGGTCGTTGTACTTGGCCGGGCTGACAAACGGTCGGTCATAGCAGAAGGCCCGGTAGATCTCGTCACTGATCAGACAGATATTCTTCTCTTTGGCGAGTTCCGCCAGGCCGCGAATTTCCTCTTCGGTCGCCACCCGTCCCGTCGGATTCGCGGGGCTGTTGAAGAGGATAACCTTGGTCCGCGGAGTGATCGCATCACGAACCTTGTCGAGGTCGATTTTGAAGTCGGGATAAGTCGAGATCGCCTTGATCGTCCCGCCCGCCAGCGTCGTCAGATGCTTGTACATCACAAACCACGGGTCAAAGGCAATGACCTCATCGCCCGGATTGACCAGACACTCCAGGGCCAGCATCAATGCCCCGCTCGTCCCGCTGGTGATAAACACCTTGCGGTCGGGGTGCTGGTACTCTGAGGTGACTGATGTCTGAATCTTATCGATCAGCGAGCGGATCCCCTGCGTCTGGCTATAGGCATTCTTGCCATTGTCGATGGCGTGCTTGGCCGCTTCTTTGATGACCTCCGGGGTGTCGAAATGGGGTTGCCCGATGCTGAGGTTGATCGGGTTCTTCATGTTCGCGGCGAGATCGAACACCTTCCGGATTCCCGAGGCGTCGATCTTGTGCATGCGGTCAGCAATCCAGGGATGGTTCATGAGACGGGCAGCTCGCTGCGGGGATGAATCTGTG
Organism: Planctomycetaceae bacterium; assembly: GCA_947479075.1. Taxonomy (GTDB): domain Bacteria; phylum Planctomycetota; class Planctomycetia; order Planctomycetales; family Planctomycetaceae; genus TH-plancto1. The sequence goes on along the minus strand of CANJZR010000298.1, from coordinate 733 downwards.
ATCTGTAAAACTTGGCAGTTCAGCTCGCGATTGTCCAGCGAACGCCCCCTGCTGAATTTCCTAGATCCGATCTCTCCCGACTCAGGCGAATCGCCGCGAGGTTGATAATATAAACGCCTCGCCCACAGGTCTCCGTACGTGCTTTCGATTCGCCGGTACGGAGCCGCTCTTCAGCCGCTCAATCAACTTTGCCCCATGACCGACGCGCCACAATCATCGAATACACTTCCCACGACAAAATGTGGCGTGGTCTACCTGGTGGGGGCTGGGCCTGGCGACCCGGGATTACTCACGCTGCGGGGGCGAGAGTGCCTCCAGATGGCCGACCTTGTGCTCTACGACGGCCTCGCGAATCCGCAACTCCTGGAGCATACACGTGCCACCACAGAACGCACCGCACGAGTCGGTGGCCCCGGCAGCCGACATCTTGACCAGTCGGAGATCAACCAGCGCCTGATCGCAGCTGCCAAAGAAGGCAAGACCGTCGTCCGACTCAAAGGCGGCGACCCGTTCATCTTCGGCCGCGGCAGCGAAGAGGCGGTGGCTCTGGCCCAGGCCGGCGTCCCCTTTGAAGTCGTCCCCGGGATCACAGCAGCCACCGGCGCAGCTGTGTACTCGGGTATCTCGCTGACGCACCGCGACCATGCATCCGCCGTCGCCCTGATCACAGGTCACGAAGACCCCACCAAGCCAGAAAGTGCCCTTCCCTATAGCCAGCTGAGTCACTTCCCCG
>CANJZR010000297.1 GCA_947479075.1 Planctomycetaceae bacterium | reverse complement strand
GAGACGGAAATCGGACTCAACCAGCCGATGTGCGCCGTTGACCTCGGCGTTGGTTGCGGCTGTGGGCTCTGTGTTGTATTCCGGAGGAGTGGCTGTCGCTGATCAATCTCTTCCGCAGTCAGGGGCTCTAGCCCAGGGAGATCCCCCGCGACCTGCCAGCTGCCATCGCTGGCCAGCCGCCACAAAATGGCCCGGCTGGCGCCGCCGGGTTGCAGGGCACTTTCGAGGACTTCTCGCAGAAACTGCGCGGGCTCGATTCCACTTCGCGCACGCTGCCCCAGCAGGTCAACACTCCGCTCCATCTGGAGTTGCAGTGACTTGGCGTCAGGTGTCGGCGATCGGCGGAAACTGTCGGTCATGGCCATCAATATACAGCGGGGGCTCTCAATTACATCCAAGCGGTGCCTCCGGTAATTCGTCGAGCTGCCGCGAACCGACCGGAATTGACCATCGGATCGTGTGGGAGTTTGGGTAACTCTGGCAAAGTCATCCTTCTTTAAGCCTTCGACCTTGCGGAAAAAACGTTCTTTGTGACGTATTAGGAGTGTCCCGTTTATAGCGGTAGTCGATGAGTCGAGACGAAGCACGATCTCATGTTTTCGTCGACCTTAACGATCTCGAGTGGCAGTTTCTGCCGTCGCGAATCGGCGCCATCAGTTCGACGAAGCGGGATCGCGGGGGGATTGGCCAGGAATGCGTACCGGCGACACACGAATGAAGTTGTTCGTGCTGCTCACCACACTCATGTGTGGTTGCCTGCGCCATTCTGCCCAGAAGGATGAACAGACCGCCACGGAAGTGGAACCGGCACAGTATCAGGCCGTCGCCAAGCAGATTGAATACCCCCAGGAGCCGCTCGATTCGGACGTCGCATCTCCGACATCCGACGCAATTCTGTTCGATACACAGTCGCCCACATCCATCACCAAACCTGAAGTCGAAGACTATCTGGAGCTCTCACTTCAGGATGTGATGCAGATGGCGTTCGCCAACTCTCAGGTCCTGCGAGATCTGGGAGGAACACTCCTGCGAGTCCCCGAGGGGGGCCGGACGAAGAGTGATCCTTCGATCATCGAATCGGATCCCCGCTTCGGTATTGAAGGGGCACTCAGTGCGTTTGACGCTCAGTTCACCTCGAACTTCTCCTATGAGAAAAACGACCGGGCGCTGAACAACGTCTTCTTCGGTGGTGGAACCCGCCTGTTGTACCAGGACTTTGCGACCTGGCAGACACAGGTAACGAAGACAGCTGCAACCGGGACCCAGTTTGCATTGAAGAACTACACGCAGTACGACGCGAACAATGCTCCTGGGAACTTTGTGCCCAGTGCGTTCACGACGTGGTACGACCTGGAAGCTCGCCAGCCGTTGCTGCAGGGGAGTGGCGTCCGGTTTAATCGGCTGGCCGGGCCCAATGCTCAACCGGGGGTCATTAACGGGGTGATTATTGCCCGTATAAACTCAGATGTGGCCTTGGCGGATTTCGAGGTCGGTGTTCGCAACTTCGCCAGTGATGTCGAGAATACTTACTGGGACCTCTACTTCGCCTATCGCGATCTCGATGCGAAGGTCTCGTCCCGTAACGCCGCCCTGGATACCTGGCGGCGAATTCATGCGCTGTACGAACGCGGTCGTCGCGGAGGAGAAGCAGAAAAAGAAGCCCAGGCCCGCGAGCAGTACTATCGTTTTGAAGAAGATGCTCAGAACGCCCTGCACGGCAAGCTGGTCGATGGCACGCGTACTTACAACGGAAGCACCGGTGGAACCTTCCGCGGTACGGGTGGCGTGTATGTCATCGAGCGTCGCCTCCGGTTGCTGACTGGGCTGCCGATCAGCGATGGGCGATTGATTCGTCCGACCGAGGAGCCGCTCAAGGCCAAGCTCGTCTATGAATGGGAAGACACACTCGCCCAGAGCCTTTCCCGTCGTGCGGAAGTGCGTCGGCAGAAATGGATCATCAAGAAGCGAGAGGCGGAACTCGAAGCCAATCGCAACTTCCTGAAGCCCCAACTCGACCTGGTCGGCCGTTACCGCTTCCGAGGTTTCGGTCAGGATCTCTTCCCGAATGGCGGAACCGGTCCATTCAACAACGCGTACAGCGATCTGATGTCGGGGAACTTCCAGGAATGGCAGTCGGGCGTCGAGTTGACGTTCCCGATCGGATTCCGCCAGGCCTACTCGGCCGTACGCCACTCCGAGCTGCAGCTGTCCCGCGAACGAGCCATTCTGCATGAGCAGGAGCGTTCGGTCGTGTACGACCTGAGCAATGCGATCTCGGAAGTCGACCGGTCCTATGCGATCGTCGAAACGAATATGAATCGTCGGCTTGCCGCAGCCGAGCAGGTCGCTGCCGTTCAGACCGCCTTCGATGCTGAGAACGCCACCCTCGACTCGTTGCTCGATGCCCAGCGCCGTATGGCCGATGCCGATTCGTCGTATTATCGCTCACTTGTCGAATACCAGCTGGCCGTCAAGAACGTGCAGTTGGAAAAAGGCACATTGCTCGACTACTGCCAGATCTTCTTGAGCGAAGGCCGGTGGCCATCCGGGGCCTACTCCGATGCGGAAGCACGGGAGTCCCGTCGCGGGGAGTCTCAAGATATCCCGCTCCAGGAAGATCAGGACACGTGGCTGAGCCGTGGAACGTTTGACCAGCTGCGTTCGGTACCGCCGCGAGCAATGCCTGCGAATGACGAATCTCTTCCGAGCGGATCGCAGTCTGACGACACCGAGAGCGATCCCGCGATATCGGATGAATCGGGCGCGGCCCAGTCTGCGGATGCTAAAAACGAGTAGCGGCCAGCCTTCGAGTGAGAGAGCGGGCCAGTCCTCGCGCTCGTTCGTGTCGGAGCACGTGTCTCGGTGCCGTTTCAGACTTGGCGCTCATGCAGCGGGAGAATAGTCAGGAATGTCTGTTCTTCCGAATTCAGCAGTGGAAAGACATTCCCGTCTGTCCCACTGCTGGGGAACTCCGAATTCGCTCTAACCACCGATCAGCACGTGGTACGAACCCACCTCGCACAGTCGCTGTGCCACCCGGCGATGCATTTCGATGGTATTGACCGGTGTCCACGCCAGCAGATGACGGGTCATTTTGAGACAGCCTGCCAGCTCGGCCCCCTGTGCCAGAGCGGCCCACGCGGCTGACGCCTTCTGCTCCATGCGCGACACCGCCTCGTTCATCAGAGACAGCGTCAGATCGGTCATGACAGCTGCAGGGCGACCATTGGCGATGGCCTTTTGAGTCCGCAGCAAAGCGCTTTCCCCGAGGAAGATGTCGCTGATCAGATCGCTGATGGCGGCGAGAATTTCCTGTTGCTCGCCGACTTCTTTTCCGTACTTCTTGGCGGCAGCACCAGCCAGCATTAATGCCACCTGCTTGGCTCCCTGCCACAGAATGCCAGCCTTTTGCAGGTCGGTCATGTCTGCGGTCACGGCAGGAATCGGAGCGGGTATGGTCTTCGGGAAGTCGAACCGACCACGCTGAGCCCGACGGTAGAGAGTCCCGGAGATGAACAGCCGGTTGATCTCGTTCGTTCCCTCAAAGATGCGATTGATGCGGGCATCGCGAGTGGCACGTGCGGGGGTGTACTCTTCCGTGAACCCGTAACCCCCATGAATCTGCAGGGCTTCGTCAGCGACGTAGTACAGGGCTTCGCTGCAAGCGACCTTGAGGATCGAACACTCGACCGCCAGCTCTTCGATTCCGCGCAGGAACGGCGGCTGGGTCAGGTCGATTGTCTCGCCCGTGGCTTTCACTCCGTCAATCTGCGCTGCCGTACGGTAGGTCGCGCTCTCCACCGCGAAGGTCCGGGCTGCCATATCGCTCAGCTTCTGCTGAATCAGGCCGAATGAAGACAGGGGGCGGCCAAACTGTTGACGTTCGGTGGCATACTTGGCCGCTGTGCGAATCATGTCGATCGCGCCGCCCACGGCTCCGGCACCGAGACTGAACCGACCGAGGTTCAGGATGTTAAACGCGATGTAGGCCCCCTTGCCGACACCGCCGATGACGTTCTCAACCGGGACCTGAGCATTGTCGAGAATCACGCGCCGAGTCGAGGATGTCTTGATTCCGAGCTTGTGTTCTTCTTTGCCGAACGACACGCCGGGGAAATTCCGCTCAACGAGGAACGCGGTGACGTGCTCCCCGTCAACCTTCGCAAACACGGTGAACACATCGGCCCAGGCGGCATTGGTGATCCACATCTTGGTCCCGGTCAGCAGATAGTGCTTCCCATCAGGGCTGAGTGTGGCCTTCGTCTTCATCCCGAGAGCGTCCGAGCCCGACCCCGCCTCGCTCAGGCAGTAAGCGGCCATGAGCTCCCCTGACGCCAGCTTGGGAAGGTACTTCTGCTTCTGGGCCTCGGTCCCGAAGTAAGTCAGCGGCTGGGTGCCGATCCCCGTATGGGCACCGCATGTCACACCGAAACCATTGAGTCGTGACAGCTGGCCCGCCACGCCGACGGCAGCTGTCTTGCCCAGTCCGAGTCCCTCGTAATCCTCTGGGACATCCAGAGCCAATAGCCCCAATTGACCGAGTTGTTTGAACAGCTGGACGGCGAGGCCGGGCTCCTGGTGTTCGAGGGCTTCCATTCGCGGGAAGACCTCTTTATCCATGAACTTCTCGGCACTCTCGGCGATCTGACGTTCTTCCGTCGACAGATCTTCCGGCGTGAAGACCAGCTCCGGGGCGGTCTCAGACAGCAGGAAATGGCCACCAGTCAAATGGAGAGGGAGAGCGTTCATCTTTGGTCTCGCGAGTACAGAGTGCGTGTGTTCAGTGAAACGGCGTGAAGAAGCCGCCGACAGAATGTGTTTCGATCGTCAGGGCGATGTCCGACGCCCCGCCTAGAGTCCCATGCGTTCAACGAGGATCTCGGCGAGATCCAGAACACGTGCCTGACTGGATTGGGCGGCCACGCCATCGGTCATCATGGTCAGACAGAACGGACAGCCCACAGCGATTGTCTTGGCCCCGGTGGCCAAGGCCTCACCCGCTCGTTGAGTGGAGACTCGCTCGGCCGGCGTTTCCTCCATCCACATTCGCCCGCCGCCCGCTCCGCAGCACGACGTCTGCTCGCGGCAACGAGGCATCTCGCGCAGGTCGCTGACGCCCCCGGATCCGATCGCTGCGGTGAGCACCTCGCGCGGTTCGTTGTGAATGCCGTTCACTCGAGCGAGGTAGCACGGGTCATGATACGTCATTTCGCCCTGCAGCGACTTCGGAATTTCCCCAGTGACCTGCAGTCGGCCATCCTGCAGGAGCTGAGACAGGAACTGCGAATGGTGCATGACCTCGTAGTGACCGCCGAACTGCGGATAATCCTTGAGCAGGGCGTTCACGCAGTGCGGGCAGTGCGCGATG
>CANJZR010000296.1 GCA_947479075.1 Planctomycetaceae bacterium | reverse complement strand
TCGGTGGTGACGGCCAGCTGTCGGTTCCGCAGGTCGATCTCCACCCGCTCGAACTCGTCTTCCAGGGACGCGATCTCGGCGTAGAGCTGAGCCACTGACGGAACCTGTCGCACGGGCATGCGCAGCTGGTCGAACTGTTCGTTCAGCTGATGTGTCGTGGAACGAAGACAGTGCTGGAGAGCCTCGCTGCAATACTGAGCAGCCACAGGTAACTGGCACTGTCTGGCCCAGATCAGCCGGTCTCGGTGTTTACGGATCGCATCGAGTGACGGCAGCGTCGGCAGAGAAGCCGACTGCTGAAATCGCTGGTAATGCTGCTGCAAAACCATCGCTGCACGCAAACACAGCCGCGATGGGTGTGAGTGACACATGCTGTGGTGTTCCTTTCTGTGCCAGTGAAAAGAGCCCGCTGCCGATGGGGCAGCGGGCTCCGGGTCGAAGATCAGCGGTGTCGGCGTCGTGACTTCCAACGATTGATGTGCCTCAGCTGGCGAACCGGGAAGATCCGAATTCGCGAGTCGCTAAACATCAGACCGATCGTGACCAAGGCCACCAGGAAGAACACCTTCCACGAGCCCGCGGCAGCACCGAACACCGCAGCGGTCACGAGACCGGACAACGCATACAACGAATTGAGCCGTGCGCGGGCTCCCATACGATTCCTTTCCGGGGCTGTGAAGACACCGCCCCTTCGATCTTGGTGGGGGTGATGGAGATCCGGTCGCCGGGCTGCAACACCGCGTCACGCGATGTCGGCTGGCGGTTGACCCGGACCAGGTAGTCCGCAGGTTTGCCGTGCGGCAGACGCTGCTGGAACAGCTGCTCAACGGTCGTGCCGTCGGCGATCTCGATGTGGTCAGCGAATCCGCCGCCGTCGTTGTTGATGAAAAGCACTTTCATGGTGGGGGATCTTTCTGTTTGGGGGAGGGATTGAAAAAAACATGGAGACGCAGAGGCTCGGAGCATGTTGTCAGCGAGCGATGTGCTCCGTGGTTACTTGAAGAGATCGGGTGAGTGGGGGCGGAACGAAAGCCGGAAAGACAGGAGCGAGATGGGAGATGGCTGCAGGCAGCGATCACCCCACTCGTCACTCCGTGTCTCCGTGCCTCCGTGGTTCACCTCCTACACGGCCGGTTGGAGTGGACCGAACACCTGCTCAAAAAACGAGTGGCTGCGCTGCTGGTCAACACGGTCCCAGTCAATGGCCTGGGGCAGCTGGTTGTCGGGTTCGGGGTCGAAGTCACGTTGCCGCAGATTCAGGACACTGAACCCACGGCGGCGGATCTCACGCACGTCTTCACCGGTAGCCGCTGCCACCGCAGATTCCAGATCACGTCGAGTCATGGTCGTTCTCCAAAATGGGGAGGGGAAATGAAAACGACCGCCCCATCAGGAGCGGTCGTGAGTTTGAGAGCTGTCGGGAACGCCCGTCAGGCCGAATGCGTTAACCATCCGAGTGGCGACCGGGCACGAGCCAGTTACGGCTGAGCCAAGCCACCTCCTCGGTCAGAGCCGCCGACCGGACCGCGAACGGTCCGAGCCGGGGGCCACCGACCGGCGACAGATCAACCATCCATTGGCCATCGTCCGTCGGTTCCACATGCGAGCCGCGTCGGATGGTCACTGTGCCCAGCTGGGTGAGGTCGATCTCCTCACCATAGACGCAGCGAGTCAGCCCTGCGGGCGAGATCAGCAATTCCATGTCTCCTCCTATCGTGGTCGACGGAGGATGTTGCGGCGGGGACGATCAACCATCAGGCCATCGAGCGAAGACTGCACGCTCGCCAGCTGGGTGACGAGGCGTTGCCGCAGCGACGAGTTATCCCGCAGCTGTTGCGGCTCGACACCGTGGAAAACGTTTTGAGCCCGCTGGACGAGATCATCCAGCTGCTCGTTCGACCGCACGTTCAGTGAGCGGAACCGCTCGAAGAACTCCTTCAGGTTGGTCACCGCGGTGTCACGGAACACCTTGGCCTTCCCGTCGACTTCGCCATTGAGCCGCTCACTGAGATGCTCCACCAGCTTGGCGAGCTCCTCGGTGAACGCCGCATCGGCCAGCCGGCCAGCCTCATCGAAGCGTGCCTGCATCCGCTGGCATTCCTGCTCGTACAATTCGGGGTTGAGCTGCCGCAGATAGCTGGGCGGCTCGACCGACGGGTATTCATGCTCGATGCCGAAGAGCCCGATCAGGGAAACCGGGTAGTCGCTCGCGTCAAACAAATCTCCCAGGCGTCGCCGTGCCGCGGCTCGCAGGTCCGTATACCGCCGATCGAGTTCGTCGACTGCCTCACGGAGTTCCTCCCGGTAGGCTGCCATCTGGTTGTCGAATTCATTGATCCCCTGCTGGCGGATCAAACGAATGCCAGGCTCCGGATACGGCAGCGACACCGCCCGCCAGTAACTCAGGCAGCGTCCCTTAATCGCGGTCACCGCCTTAAACGCCGGGTGCGACGTATCCAGCAGCTTCTTGCCCGCCGAGAGAAACTTCCCCTCAGCCCCGAATGAATCCGCCGCCTGGTTCTTCTGCTCCACCGTCAGCGACTTCCGCACGCCCAGCCACGTAAAGCTGAGCCTCGCCGCCGCCATGGTGTCCCGTAACCGCTGCGACGCGGTCGATGGACTTGTTGCCCCACGGGTGGGGGCATCCACAAAGTTGCTGCTCATGCTGTCCTTTCAGGACAATGAGGTGTGTGAAAACGAAAACACCGCTCGGTCCCAGATGGTGCTCGGGCGGTGAATCAGCGGTCTCTCGTGACAAGCAGTGTCACGACCTAACCGGCGTGTGCCTCCGCGATTGAGCGAGCGGCTTTGATCGTGGCAGCCAGCCCTGCGTGTATCACTTGAGTCGCGGCCAGATCACAGCAGGCGTATCGCACCTGGCAGGACCCCAGCAGGTCACGTAGCGGGGCAATGTCATAGGGCTTACCATCCGTGGGCGGCGGCTCATCAAAATAGGGCCACATGGCTTCCACACCATGCGGCCCCAGATCTTCTTCAAAGTAGGTGACAGCCGCCCGCAGGACGGCCAGATCGTGGGGTGTCAGCTAATGACCTCCGTTCGGTGAGTGAATCAGTTCAGTGAGGAATCACGGGGAATCTTGCGGCGAGTACCAGCCTTGGCCGGGGCGAACTGGTAGAGCCCCGGCTGCTGAGCCGAGAGGCAGCGTCCACTGGCCCAGGTCCGCAGCCGTTCGACGCTTTCGGCCGCCGTGATCGCGACGGGGACGACATTTTGAGCGGCCTGAACCAGCGGAACATCGAGTAGTGCCGACAACCGACAACAGGCTTTGATCTCCGCCCCAGTCCAATCGGTATCCACGGGCATCTGCTGGTCCCGATTGATCTCATATAGGTCGAGGTAGATCAACCAGATCAACGCCTTCTCCTCATCACTGGGCAGGTCGAGGAAGAACAGCCCATCGAACCGCTCCGACCGGCCAAACTCCGGCGGCAACTTTGACACATCGTTGGCGGTGCAAACCACAAACACGTCCGACTCGTGGTCATTCAGCCACGACAGGAACGTCCCGAACATCCGCGACGTTACGCCTGAGTCACCGCTGCCGCTCGCACCTGCGAAGGCCTTTTCCACCTCGTCGATCATAGCCACGCAGGGCGCCATGGCATCGATGATTCGCAAGGCCTGCCGCGTTCTCTCTTCGGACTGCCCAACGAGGGAGCCCATCAGGCTACCCACATAGAGCTTCAGCACTGGCCGGCCGACTTCACGCCCCAGGCTCTTGCAGAACTGCGACTTGCCGCATCCCGGCGGCGACAGCAGTAATACACCGCGAGCTCGCTTCAACGGGTTACCGCGGCTCGGGTGCAGCAGCGCCCGTTTACAAAACGTCTTCAGCGAAGCGAGCCCACCCAGACGACTGAAGTCCTCCGCCCCGCGATGCAGCTCCAGCATGCCCGACTTCTTGAGCATTCCCGACTTGAGTTCCCACACCGCCTCGCTGGTCACGCGGCCATGCCGGACAAGTGATAGACTGAATGCGTTCTCCGCTTCCATTCGAGTCAGTCCCGCCGCGGCGTCGAGGACCGTGTCGAGTTCCGTACCCGTAGGAAGTTCAGCCACTTCCGTCGCGATTTCCCGTGCAATCTCCGCCAGTTGTCCCCGGTCAGGTAGCTCATGCTCGATTACCACGAACAGCTTCTCCAGTTCGATCGGCAGCTGAACGACCGGGGCCAGTACGACCATGATCGTGCGGTTCTGTTTGCCAGTGATGATCTGCTGCGACAGGGCCTGGACGATCTCCGCCGAGGACAGGAACCGATGGAAGTTTTGCAGCACCATCACCGCTGTCCCTTCGGGTGTCGCCAGCGAGTTCACCGCCCGGATCGCCGCCAGTGGATCACCTCCACCACTGTCGATCGCAGTTCCCGACACTCGCAGACCCTGCTCAATGTTCCATGTCGCCAGCTGCCATCCTTCTCGCTGACATAGCTGCGAGATTTCCGTCAGTGCATCCAGCTGTTCGTGACTCTCAATCCAGATCCCGGTGAAGCAGGCCCGAATGTATTCCGAAAGTTGTTTGCTCAATGCCATAGATTCTCCTGGCTGAAGTAGATGAATCGCCGATGAGCCAGTCATGGTTCTTGGCGATGGAATGTTACGGTGTCACTTCTTCGTCAGCTGTTCGATGGCTCGCTCCAATCGAGCGATTTTTGTCTGTTGTTTCTAAACCGCATGAAACGCTCGCCTGAGTCGCGACATCCAGCGATCAAGACTCTGCCTTTCAGTCGCGAGTCGAACACGGCGAGCAGCCAGCTTTCGTTCTCTCACACAGTCACCCGCGGGCGGCCTGAGTGGCCGAAGTACTCTCCGCCGAGGAGTCGTCATGGTCCCTCCTGCACATGTTGCTGAGACTGCGTCGTCTGATGGAACTCCGGCTTGAGCCGCTCGCTTGTCGACGTTCCCAAGGCCCGCTCGATGAACTCACTCGCCGTCCGACAGCTAGCCCCAGTAAATCCCCTCGTCTCTACTCGCGTCTCCCCATTCGGAGCGACGACCACCTCAATCGTCTGCCTCAAAACGCACCTCCCATCTGAATCGTGAGCTTGATCGATCCATCCGACAGCAGTTGCTCCGTCACGGTATGCCCGGCCCGCCTGGCCTCGATCCGTGCCTTCTCCACTGCATAATTCTGCAAAAATGCATCCAACTGCTTCTGCTCGCCCCAGCGTCCTTCGAAGTTGTCGTAAGCCACCTTCGCGGTCACGACATCACACACCACCGGATACCTCCACCCCGGCAAACTCACCGCCCAGCCCTCCGCCGAGCTACTGAACAGCTTCACCTCCCCGTACACAGGCTCCACCAGACCCAGTCGCCCACAAGCCTGCCGAATCGCCACCACATCCCGTACCTCCGTCTGAATCTGAACAATGTGCG
>CANJZR010000295.1 GCA_947479075.1 Planctomycetaceae bacterium | reverse complement strand
GGTGCCTGCCCGCCCCGGCCCTTCCTTTTCTGTCCGAGCCCCCATGATCCATTTTGACAAGGTGTCGACGCTCTGCTTCTTCGCCAGTTATCTGGTGGCATTGGGGCTGGAACTGACTCAGTTCCTGCGATCCAGCCGGATCAACCGCTGGGCAGCGATTGGGTTTACCGGAGCCGGACTGTTCGCGCAGACGATTTATCTGGTCCATCGAACCCGCGAGTCGGGGATGCCTCCGCTCGTCGGTTCGATGCATGACTGGTTGCTGGTGCTGGCCTGGGTCGCGGCGGCCATCTATCTCCTCCTGGTGCTCAGAGATCGACATCTTGGGCTCGGAGTTTTTCTCCTTCCGCTGATTCTGTTGCTGGTCAGTTCATCGACGCGGATGAGCAAGGTCTCTCGAGTGCGGGATGCTCAGTACGCCGTCGAAATGCTCCATGCGTCGCTGCTGGTGTTTGGCATCGCGGGAGTGGCCATCGCATTTTTGCTGAGCCTGATGTATCTGGTGCAGCACAACCGGTTGAAGCATAAGACTCCCGATCCCGATAGTTTCCAGCTCTACAGCCTCGAACGTCTGGGGCGGATGAACTGGTGGGCCGTGGTGGGATCCGCTCCATTCCTGACGCTGGGTCTGGCCAGTGGTGTGTGGCTGGCCTGGAATTCGCGGACCACGTCGACTTCGGTCGATCTGCTTTCACCCGGGTATGTGGGGTCCGGAATCATGTGGCTGGCGATGATGGCATTGTTCGGTTGGCTCGTCAGTCGCCAGCAGTCATCGGGAAAAATCGTCGCGTGGAGAACACTCTGGGCCTGTGGATTCCTGCTCGTCACGTTCTTCTGTTTTGAGATGTTCTCCAGCGGCATTCATGGCAAGAAGAATGCCCCTGCTCTTCCCAACCTCAGCCGGATCTGGTTCCCGGAGGCTCGCACATGAACCTCCAGGTCGTTTACTGCACGCACCAGACGGCGAGTCTTTCCGTGCGAGAACGTCTGGCGTTCTCGTCACCCGATCACCTGTCGGATGCGTACAGCGCACTCAAGGAACGCTTCCCGCAGTGCGAGTTCGTCATTATCTCAACCTGTAATCGGGTCGAGATCTACACCGCTCACGATGTCCCGGGCAGTGGTCCCGATCTGCGGCAGATCGCCCAGTTCCTGTCGGAGTACCACGACGTTCCGCTCGACGACTTCTATTCCGAGCTGTCGGAGAAATCGGGCACCGACGCCGTCAAACACTTGTTCGACGTGGCCAGCAGCATCGACAGCATGGTGCTGGGTGAAAGCCAGATCGTGAATCAGGTCAAATCCGCCTACGATTCGGCGGCCCGTGCAACGGCTTGCGGCCTGCTGACCAACACCCTTTTCCAGCGCGCGCTCACCGTTTCGGGACGCGTTCGAACGGAGACCCGCCTGTCGGAAGGTCGTATCTCCATCGCCAGCGTGGCAGTCATCGACTTCGGCAAGAGCATCTTCGACAGCTTCGCCGACAAGACGGTACTCGTCATCGGCGCAGGAGAGATGGGCGAGGAGACGCTGCGTTATCTCAAATCGGAGGGGGTCAAACGTATCCTCGTCTGCAACCGCAATCCAGAACGCGCCCTGCGTCTGGCTCACGAATTCGGTGGCATTGCCCGCGACTGGGCGACGCTCGACGACTGCCTCGCCGAAGCCGATGTGATCGTCAGTACGACAGGTGCTGATAGACCGATCATTGATGTGCCGCGTTTCAAAGCCGTCCGCAAGAAGACCGGCGACCGTCCGGTATTCATTCTCGATGTGGCTGCCCCGCGCGACTTCGATCCGGCAGTAGGGAAGATCGACGACAACGTCTTCCTATATGACATCGACGACCTCGAAGCGACCTGCCAGCGGAACCGCAAGAACCGGGCGCACGAGATCGAAGTCGCTCTCAAAATCATTGAGGAAGAGACGACAAGATTCGTTCACGACCTGAACCACAAATCGACCGGGCCGATCATTAAGCAACTGCGTGAGCACTGGCAGGATATCAGCCGCCAGGAGCTGGACCAGCTGTTCCGCAAGTCCCCGAATCTTGCCGAGCCCGACCGTCAGGCGATCGAACGCACCGTCGACCGGATCGTCAACAAGCTGTTGCATCCGCCTCTGGAAGTCCTGCGAGACGAGTCGAGAGACGGAACACCACACGGGTTGCTCGACGCGATTCGTCGCCTCTTCCGCATCTCGGGATGACCTTCGGCAGTTTCCTGAGCTTTCCGGCAGCCAGTCACTCCGCCTCTTGAGGATGTCCGCGGGGCGGGTATGATCAGAGCTCACAGACGCTCATTCGAGCAATCCTCAGCGCACTCTGAATAGACCGCATACGATCATGCCTGGCGAAGCAATTCTGGATGTTTACTCGATCGGTCCGACGACCGTGGTTGGATTTGGAGGGCGTGATGTCCTCGATGGCGTCAACCTGGCGGCCTGTCGTGAGGAGATCGTGGCACTCATCGCCCGCGAACATTGCCGGGTGCTGGCGTTCGATCTGACCGGAGTCAAACTCATCCCCAGCGGCCTGCTCGGGCTGCTGGCATCTGTGCGACAGCTCGGAACTGAAGTCCACCTCTACAATCCCTCCGATGATGTGCGGGAAGTTCTGGCGGTCACCAACCTCGACCGGCTGATGCCTGTCCACGATATCGATCTGGATTAATGCGGGATCGTGATCGACAAGGTTATCCACAATTCCATTCCGCCCCTGACAGGTGTCGGGGGATACGAATCTTATGCAATCTGCCTCCGATGAAATCCTGACGATCTCCTCACCACAAGCTGCAGGACTGATTCCTGAGCGTTGGAGTCGTGTTCTGTCACTGGCTCAGGAGCTGTCCGGAAGCCTGCTGCCGGGCCTCGCATTTCAAGTCACGGTTCAGGGCAAGACAACTGGCGAAGTGCAGTTTGGGCAGCAGTCGCCGGGAACAAACGCCTCTCCGCTACGTCCCGACTCGATCTTCCTGTCTGCCTCAATCACCAAACCCATCGTCGCCATGGCAGCCATGCGACTGGTCGAGCAAGGTGAGATCGCCCTCGCCGAACACGTCTCGGAGTTTCTCCCGCAATTCAGCGATTCGTCCAAGCGGGGGATCACGATCCGGCATCTGCTCACGCACACCTCGGGGCTTCCCGACATGCTGCCGGATAATCGCGCCCTGCGGATGGCGCAGTCGCCGCTCGCGAGCTTTGTTGACGGGACATGCCAGGTCGCCCTCGACTTTCCCCCAGGTCGCGGCGTGCAGTACCAGAGCATGGGGTTTGTGTTGCTGGCCGCCATCATCGAGAAGGTGACCGGCACCACGCTCCCGGCATTCCTCAATAAAGAGTTCTTTGGCCCCCTGCGCATGCGAGACACAGCGCTCGGGGCTCCCGACAAGTGGTTCCAGCCCGGCGGCAAAGCGGAGCGTCTCGCAACCGTCAACGTGCCGGAAGAGCAGCAAGGCGGCACGGACTGGAACTGGAACAGCCGTTACTGGCTCCAGCTGGGGGCTCCATGGGGCGGACTGCTGACGACGACAAGCGATCTCATCCGTTTCGGCGAGATGATGCTGGAACGGGGCAACGCAGGCCCAGTGCGAATTTTCTCCGACGCAACGATTGCAGCGGCGACGACGAATCAGCTGCTGGTTTATCCCGATGTCCCGGAAGCGGATCGACGCTGTCGCGGGTGGGGGTATGGCTGGCGAATGAACTGGCCCGCCCATTCCGCATCGTTTGGTGACTTGCTCGGACCGCGTGCCTATGGCCACTGGGGAGCGACGGGGACGATGTTCTGGATTGATCCGGAACGCAATGCGTCAGCAGCCATCCTCTCCACCCAGCCTCTCGACAAGCAGAGTGGTCCGGCACTGATCAAGCTGAGTAATGCGATCACAGCTGCGATTCGATAGCTGATGTCGGGCTGTTCGAGCCCTGCCCCGCCTGCGGTGCATGAAGTTCGCTGCGGGGGGCAACGCTGACAGACCTACTCTTCTGGCAAGTCGTCGTCTGCGCACTCACCCAGGATGTTGTCCTTGAAATACATCCATTCCTCATCGTCATCGGCCAGCAGTTCGATGGGGTAAGGCTTCTCTTTCTGCGGCATGGCGTTGATTCGCACTGCCGCTTCATCCACGCTGCTGGAGTAGAAAACCCACTGGCGCGACCCCTCAGTCGTGATGACGCATACGAGTGCCGATTGAAAATCCTTTTCCAGGGCGTCGGTCAACAGATCTTCGAAGTCATCAATCGCCTCAAGTTCGCTGTCCTTGGGCATGCCGCGTTCATCGCTTTCGTAGTTCCAGTTCACCAGCAGCAAATGCGGATACCCGGACACGTCCTCGATGGTTCGCAATTCCGAACGAAAGCGGACGACGAGCGGCTGGTCGCTATCTTCGCCTTCAGCCACCTTCCACTGGTCGCGAGTGATGGCTTCTTGAATTTGTGAGGACGGCATGGTTCTTCCAGGGGCAACAACCATCATGCAGATCAGAATCAGTACGAATCTCTGCATGATTCAGGACAGAATTCCTCTCTCTGCATCTGCTGGAGGAGAAATTCAGGAGGGCAGCATGACAGCCGGTCTACGCGATTGCAACCGGGTCTCTCTGAATGGCGAAGACACTCCACCCAGCTATTCATGCGCTGCATCGACGGCCTCCCCTTCGCATGAGTACGGCTGAAGCCAGTGACTACTTCCTTCGAGATAACAAGCGGTATCATCCACTGAGGTGCGTTTACGTATTCATCTCGTGATGGGAAAAGGTTCATGCATTCCTGGAACTTGCGAACGGCTCTGATTCTGTCGGCATGGGCTCTCTTCGCGTCATCGGTTCTCGCAGCTGATCCCCCGCGCGAGATCGTCTTTGAGACCGGAGTCGAGTACTCGAACCCGGACAACCAGCATCTCGCGATGAACATTGCCCGACCCAAGACGGCAAACGGGCTCCGTCCCGCGATCCTGTGCATTCACGGTGGGGGCTTCCGGGCCGGAACTCGTGAGGGGTACGATGGGCTCTGCAAGCAGCTGGCTGAGCATGGTTATGTGGCGGCAACGACATCGTATCGCCTGGCCCCCAAGTACCAGTTCCCCGCCGCGATTCACGATGTCAAAGCTGCCGTGAGGTTTCTGCGGGCGAATGCTCAGGCCTACCAGATCGATCCCGACAAGATCGGCGTCGTTGGCGGATCAGCAGGCGGCCATCTGGCTCAGTTTCTGGGAGTCACTGGCGGTGTGGCTCAGTTTGAAGGGGACGGCGGGAACCCGGGAGTCTCGAGCAAAGTCAGCTGTGTCGTGAACTTTTACGGACCGAGCGACTTCACGAAGTCCTATGGCAAAAGCGTCGACGCGGCCGAGGTGTTGCCACTGTGGCTGGGCGGGGATCTGAAAACAGAACTCCTGAAACACCAGCTGGC
>CANJZR010000294.1 GCA_947479075.1 Planctomycetaceae bacterium | reverse complement strand
TCGCCCAAGGGTGTCCCCCTTCCCTACAGTCGAACCCAGGAATCCGAGGCCGACTCCATCGGTCTGCTGTTGATGGCCCGTGCCGGGTATGACCCCAATGAAGCTCCCCGCTTCTGGGAGCGGTTGAACCGCATCTCCGGTGAAAAGACTCCCGAACTGCTGGCCACCCATCCTTCGGATGACACACGCACGGCCAAGCTCAAGGAAATCGTGCCCCGCGCTCTCTCGGTCTACCAGGGAGCATCCCAGCGATATCGACTGGGTGAACAGATCCCCATGGAAGCCCTGGCGGAACTGACTCCCAAGATCGCTCCCAAGACATCGGAACCCGACAAGGTGGCTGCTGCTCCCGCTGCTGCCACACCGCCAGCAACTCCAGCCGTAACGCCTGCTCCTGCGACCACACCTCCGCCAGCTGCGACAGCCGCCACAACTCCCGTCCCGGCAGCGACACCTGCTGAAACTCCCCCCGCCGCTACGGTCGCGACAACTCCCGCCGCAGCTGCCCCTGCTGCGACACCACCGGCCGCCACGCCCGAGTCCACGCCAGCAGTGCCGAATGTCACGGCCGCATCGGTCACCCCGGCTCCGATCGTGCAGGTCAGTTCCTCGACCGTGACGCCCGCAGCAGCAGCTCAGTCAGTGTCAGCTGATCAACCTGCCGCCAATCCACAGGAGTCCAGCGGCTGGAAGACCTACAAGAAGTAGAAACCATCAGTCGCAGATGTCCGTCATCCCGCCTGTCTGAATCTCCCCATGCCACGAATCCAAGACATCCTGACCTCATTGGAGCAGCAGATCCCCCTGGATCTCGCTGAACCGTGGGACAATGTCGGACTTCTACTGGGCGATGCTCAGGTCGAAGCACGCGGGATCATGACGTGCCTGACACTGACCAGTGATGTGGCCGATGAAGCAATCGACCAGGGTGCCAACCTGATCGTTACTCATCATCCGATCCTGTTCAAGGCAGTGAAACGTCTCACCACGGAGACTGCTGAGGGGCGAATGCTGTTATCGCTGATCCGAGCCGGGATCAGCGTCTACTCCCCCCACACAGCGTTTGACAGCGCCAGCGAAGGGATCAATCAGCAGATCAGCGTCTCACTCGGTTTGAGCGACATTGAGCCGCTGCGTCTCAAGCCACAGACCAGTGATGGCTCGGGACGCATGGGACAACTGCCTGTTCCCATCAAACTTGAAGAGCTGTTGCGGCGACTCAAAACCATCTGCCCCGCAGAACGACACTCATACGTGGGTGACCTCGGGCTGACGTGTCAGAAGATCGCGGTCGCCTGCGGAGCAGCTGGTGAGTTCCTCGCGGATGCCTCGACTCTCGGCTGTCAGGTCTTGATTACGGGCGAGACGCGGTTCCACACCTGCCTGGAAGCCCGGTCTCTCGGCACCGCATTAGTCCTCGTCGGCCACTATGCCAGCGAAAGGCCTGCCGTGGAGAACCTGGCGACGACGCTACAAACCCGGTGGCCGACCTTGAGTGTATGGGCCAGCCGGGCGGAAACCGATCCGATTCAATTCACGTGATCAGGCTCCGTTATTGGCGAGAGCAGGCGACCCGGATACTTTTCTGCTCGAATCCGTAACCTCCCGCCAATTCACACCATAAAAGTCAATTGCTGGCCAGGGGATAGTGCCCCGCTCCCACGCCCTATGAACGGACTCCCGCGATCTCGCCCAGCTTTCCAGATTCTTAACACGACTCAATTTCCCCGATTCGGACGCGTGATTCCGACCGCCTCTCGCTCTACAATATTGGATTCCCCATTTCGGGGATGACGAGTCCTGTCTCGTCTCTGGAACCAGTCGTTCTCCTGAGAGGTCGGCTGGTTCATCTGTTTTCGAGGGATGTTCGAACTCAGGCCCGGAGGCGAGAAGAGAAGGTCAGGTGAGGCATGCCCCCCCAGTCTCCAGCAGCAGCTTCTATTTCCGCCCAGGACGAGAAGATCCTCGTCCTCGACTTCGGGTCGCAAACGGCCCAACTGATCGCACGCCGCGTTCGTGAGCAGAACGTCTTCTGCCAGATGGTCCGCCACGATCTCTCCGCCGACCGGATCCGTGAGATCGCCCCCAAGGGTCTGATCCTCAGCGGTGGTCCCGCCAGCGTGTACGACAAGGGTTCGCCACACCCCGACCCGCGGATCTTCGATCTCGGCATTCCAATCCTCGGTATCTGCTACGGCATGCAGGCCACCTGCCACGCTCTGGGCAGCAAGGTTCAACCCGGCCACTCCCGCGAGTTCGGACACAAGACCTGCCACCACACCGCTCAAGACCCGCTCTTCGCGGATGTCCCCACGGATTCAACCGTCTGGATGAGCCACGGTGACCAGGTCCAGGACCTCGACCGGGAGTTCCTCTCGCTGGCCTCGACCGACACCTGCCCCCACGCAGCCATCCGGCACAAGACGCGGCCGATCTACGGCCTGCAGTTCCATCCCGAAGTCACGCACAGTGAGTGCGGCTCGCAGCTGATTGCGAACTTCGTCAAGAAGATCGCCAAGTGCGAGGGCCGCTGGAGCATGGCCAGCTTCATCGACCAGCAGGTCACCAGCATCCGCGAACGCGTCGGTCACCGCCGTGTGATCTGTGGTCTGTCAGGCGGGGTCGATTCCTCGGTCACCGCAGCCCTGCTCTTCAAGGCGATCGGTTCCCAGCTGTCGTGCATCTTTGTCGACAATGGACTCCTGCGCCAGGGTGAGTCAGATCAGGTCCGCGAACAGTTCGCCGACCATTTCAAGACCGACCTGCACATCGTCGATGCCCAGAAGCGGTTCCTCGACGAACTGGCGGATGTCAGCGACCCCCAGAAAAAGCGAAAAATCATCGGCCGCGTCTTCATCGAGGTCTTCCGCGATGAAGCCAAGTCGATCAAAGACGTCGACTTCCTCGCTCAGGGCACGCTCTACCCCGATGTCATCGAATCGGGAGCCAATCCCGACGGCCCGGCAGCCACGATCAAGTCGCACCACAACGTCGGCGGCCTGCCCGCCGAGTTGGGCTTTGAACTGATCGAACCGCTGCGTGATCTCTTCAAGGATGAGGTCCGCCGGCTGGGTCTCGAATTGGGACTGCCCGAACATCTCATCTGGCGACACCCGTTCCCCGGTCCCGGCCTGGCTGTACGCTGCCTGGGAGCTGTGTCGGAACAGCGACTGAAAGTGTTGCGGGAAGCCGACGCGGTATTCCTCGACGAACTCGAGAAGGCTGGCTTGTACCGCAAGGTGCAGCAGGCATTCGCGGTCCTGCTGCCGCTGCAGACCGTCGGTGTGATGGGCGATGGCCGCACCTATGAAGATGTGATCGCCATTCGCTCGGTCGATACCGACAACTTCATGACAGCGGACTGGTCGCGATTGCCATTCGACCTGCTGCAGAAAGTCTCGACGCGAATCACCAACAGCGTGCGTGGCGTGAACCGCGTCGTTTACGACATCAGCTCGAAGCCCCCCAGCACCATCGAGTGGGAATAACTTCACTCGCGCTTCGCCGTGTCGGGCTTACTCGTCCGCTGCATCTCGCGGGCTGACAGCCTGACGCGGAGGTGCGGACCGCTTCGCCTCGGGCACAAGCTTATCCAGCACACCGTTTACAAACGGTGACGATTCCTTGGTCCCGAAGGTCTTCGACAGCTCCAACGCCTCGTTGATCGCGACCCGGTGCGGCACGTCGGTGTACAGCAATTCATAGGCCCCCAGACGCAACACGTTGCGATCGGTGATCGGCATGCGGCTCAGCGACCAGTTCTGGGCGATTGACTCAATCTGCTCATCGACCGCGTCACGACGCTCGATGGTGCCTGAGTAGAGCTTCCACGCGAACTCGAACATCTCCGGATCTTCGGCGATCCGCTCCCGCATCTGCTCATGGACCACGGTGGACGGCAGGTCGGGGTTGCAGTCTGCCTGATAGAGCATCTGGACCACGAGTTCACGAGCTTTGCTGCGACGCGACATAGACGAACCGAACGATTGATAAACGAGAGAACAGACGAGCGTGAGGAACTCCCCTCAAGCCGGGATTCCATAAACTACTTGAGCTTTCGCAGCACATCGATCATCTCGATGGCGGCGAGGGCACACTCTGCTCCCTTATTTCCGACCTTGCCCCCGGCACGATCGAGAGCCAGTTCCATCGATGGACAGGTCAACAATCCAAACAGCACCGGCACCCCGGTCCGCTGTCCAGCCTGCATCAGGGCCTGAGCCGTCGCGTGATTGATGTATTCATGGTGGTCAGTCGAGCCCTGGATCACGGCTCCCAGAGCAATCACCGCAGCATACTTGCCAGAGCCTGCCAGCTTCTCCGCGATCAACGGCAACTCGAACGACCCCGGCACCCACACAGCGGTGATTTTCGACTCGGACGCACCGTGCCGTTTCAAGGTGGACACCGCTCCCTCCAGCAATCGGCCGGTGACCAGATCGTTGAACCGCGACACGACAATCGCGAACGCGTCATCAGGACGAGCGAGCATCTGACCTTCGACTGTCTGAACCATTTCGCCGTGCATCTCCGAGGTGATTCCGCCAGACCACGCCCCATAGGACGGGATCCAAATGCAGATCATCCATCATAACGCCCTGAAGAACAGCTGGCGAATTGCGTCCAAAGATTCCGACAAAAGAGCAAAAAGTGTTTCCACGTAGCAACTTGGGTAAAACACAACAGCACCATCCGACCGGTTTACGCGGCCTTTTCGGTCACGTTGGCCACGCACTGCTGGATCAGTTCACCAATCTGGACATTCTCTGCCTGGCCGTCGTAGTTGAGCAGGGTACGGTGCTTGAGGACCTCGTCGGCGAAGTAGCGGATGTCGTCGAATGAGACATGCGCCCGCCCCTGGCTCAGAGCACGCACGCGGGCCGCACGAATCAGAGCCTGCGCTGCACGCGGGCTCGCTCCCCAGCGGACGAAGCGTTTCACGCCTTCCGGAGCCTCGGCCGTCTGTGGATGCGTTGCCAGCACCAGCCGACAGGCAAAATCCCGCATCGGATCAGCCACAACCACCTTACTCAGCACATCGCGCAGCTGCATGATGCGTTCGGAGTTGAGCAGCTTCTGCAGCGAGACCTGCTGCTTGAGGATCGTCCGGTTCACGATCTCATTCAGTTCATCCAGAGACACGAATGGCACGTTGATCTTGAACAGAAACCGGTCGAGCTGGGCTTCGGGCAGCGGGTATGTTCCCTCCTGCTCCAGCGGGTTCTGGGTCGCCATCACGAAGAACGGCTGCTTCAGGCGGTACATCGTCCCGGCCGTGGTCACGGTCCCTTCCTGCAGCGTTTCGAGCAGAGCGGACTGGGTCTTGGGGGTCGCGCGGTTGATTTCGTCGGCGAGAAGCAGCTGAGTAAAGATCGGCCCTGGACGGAACTCGAACTGGTACCGGCCC
>CANJZR010000293.1 GCA_947479075.1 Planctomycetaceae bacterium | reverse complement strand
TTGAAACCGCCTTCCGTACCGACCCCGACTCCGGCGTCCACTCCGCCGCCGAATGGGGGCTGCGTTCGTGGGGACGCAGCGACAAGATTGAGAGCCTGACCCGGGAACTGGCCAGCAATGAAATCCCCCCCGACCGCACCTGGCTGATCAGCCCCACTGGCCACACAATGGCCATCATCCGCGGTCCCGTCGAAGCCCACATCGGCTCCCCCCTCGACGAACCCCACCGCGACGCCTCCGACGAAGCTCCCGTCACTCGGAAAATCAACCGCACTTTTGCCATGGGGACCAAGGAAGTCACGTTTGAGCAATACCTGAAGTTCGATCCCAGCTTTCCACACAAAAAAAATGCCTACACGCCATCAGTCGACTGTCCCGTAGGGGCAATTACTTGGCATAAGGCTGTCGGCTATTGCCAATGGCTGAGTCAGGAAGAAGGCATTCCTGAAGATCAATGGTGCTACACGGAAGTTAGCCAGTATGAATTCGAGCCAGTCGCGGACTATCTCTCACGGTCTGGGTATCGGATGCCGTCTGAAGCAGAATGGGAATTCGCCTGTCGAGCAGGAACAGGCGCATCGTATTCTTGGGGGAATGCCCAATCGCTAGCGAACCGCTATTCATGGAACTTAGGCAATTCCAATGGACACAACTGGCCAGTTGGGAGCCTGTGCCCCAATCGACTCGGCCTGTTTGACATGCACGGCAACGTGGCCGAATGGATGCAGGAACCATATGAAGAGTCGCCGCCACTCACTGACACCGACACCGTGATTCCATTCCCCTTACAGCTACAGGACTTCCAGAAACCTGACGTTAAACGCGCTGAGAGAGGCGGGGTAACGTCTGATGCTGTGATGTATCAACGTACGGCAAATCGCCGTTACGCAAAATCTTTCAGCAGCCCCGCATTTCAGAGAGGATTTCGCTTAACGAGAACGTTACCATAATTGTCATCTGGATTCGCTCATACGTATCCCCGTCTCAGCCAAGGAGAAAACCATGGGATTTGATTGGCAGCTTTACAATAAAACCAAACCAATCGACCATCTTAGACTGTCCATGGTAAGCACAATGCTGATCCAGACCGCAAAGGTCCATTCACGTGATCTGATGAATATCACGCCAGCGAGATTGCTAGACACGATCAACTTCGAAGAGTTTGATGACACGAAGGCTGCCAAGTATAACTGGACTCAGGTGCACTACGGGACAAATGACAATAAGGATGCGTTATTCGCGAACAAAGGCGACATAGTCGTTGTTTATCGTCTGATGCAGCATCGTAAGTACGAGCCAGGCGTCATGCGCATGCAGTGGTCGGCGACAATGGGATTCGACTACCATCTTCTATCTGACCCTAGTTCACCTGGTAGTGATTATGTTGTGCTGGCGAACTATTTCGCCGAAGGCATCAGGAAGTTTATCACGGCAAACGGCCTCAAAGAAATCGTGATGATTGATGATGCGCCCCCGCTCCCGGGTGGCGATGATCCTTCTAAGTCAATGGTCGCACAGTTGATAAAAATAGCAGAAGCAAATAGTGCTACCACTGCATACAAGTACCTTCAGGCTGCTTGGTCAGCCGCCGGGCAAGCTTACCATCCAGTTACCAAAGAGAACATCCAAATACCGGGATATCCAACAGGGGTTGTTGTACGCACGATCACGCCAGTCCCGCTACCATGAAAATGAGTCTCCACTAGGAATTCCATGGAATTCCCTTCGACTCGAAATGCAGTCCCAGTCCCTCTCTTTCATGCGCGATTGCCAATTGCAGGCAAGCATGGGAGTTTCTGAAAGGCACGGCCGATGACATTCAATCCGAATCCGACTCCACACCCTGGTACTTCAGGGCTCGACATATCTGCTTGTAAAGTACCTGTTCCACCTGCCATTTCATTTCAGCTCATCCAAGCTCAAACGACACTTGAAATCGTCAAAGACCTCCTCACAAAAGTTCAGCAGGATCTAAGCAGATTGCAGGGATGTTCTGACAATTACGGTGACTGCGAGGTCAAATAGCCGATGTCATGGCATAACAAGGCAGTGGACTGTCATTGCCAATTGCATTGCTTCTTGCATAAGCAGATTGTCCCCGCAAGGGCGTCTCAGGTTCCGTTGACCATGACTTCGCGACCACTTGTCTGTTCCAACTGCAACGAGCATTTTATTCTTGCGGTAAGCATTCGAAGTAGTGTTTAGGCGCATGGTGTTATCGCGAGCCGACTGATGAGTGCTTCGTTAAGAACGCCCCATTCGTGATTATCCAGATGCTTTCACTCATTGTCACTGTCCACAACGAAGGTGAGGAGCTACAGCGAACATTGTCATCTGTTCACTCCAAAACAACGGGTTCGATTGAAACTCTCATCATCGACGATGCATCGACTGATAATTCATGCGATCGCATCGTAAATGAGCGGGTCCGGGTATTTCGTAATGCCAGTCGCAGTGGAGTCGCTTTTTGTCGACACCAGGCTGTCCAATATTCACAAGGCTCAGTCTTGGCATTTCTCGATGGCCACCATCGAGTGGCGACGGGTGCTCTCAACAGTTGTGCCGATTTGGCGTCTACACATCAAGCAATCGTAGTGCCTGACATACGTGACTACGAATCGAACTCAAATACGACCCATGGTGCCACGTTTCGATTGTGCCCGGAGCGTGGATACTTCAGTGCCGGGTGGAACTATGCCCTTCCACATCAGCAGGTCACACGGGTCACCTCACTGCGATCGCCGATCTATCTCATGTCGCGTGAGACTTACGACTGTGTGTACTGGATTCAGGGGCTGCGGAACTGGGGTGGGTCGGAGGCGGCGATCTCGGTCAAGGCGTTCTTTCTGGACATTCCCATCCTGCATCTGTGCGGGACGCCAACCCGGCACATGTTCAAGCAGAAGCTGGAGTACGATGCGACGTGGGAGGATGTGTGGCGGAATCATGCGTTGATCGCCCGGGTCTGTTTTGATGACCGGACGTGGTATAAGTACTGGCTGCCGAAGCTGTTTGAACCGCATCTGACGGATGAGGCGAAACGGGACATGGAATCGCAGTCGATCGTGGCCCAGCATGAGGAGTTCCAGCGGGTCAAGGTGCGGACCGATGCGGAGTTCTGGACCGTGTTGTTAAATCAACCAGTCCCGCCGGAGTTGGCGTGATCCCGTTCGGCTGGTCCATCGGGCAGGAACCCGCGAAGCACGTCATGCCGTACCTCATCAACGCGATCTATCTGGTGCTCTCGGTGGTGATGCTGCCGGTCTGGGTCTACCGGATCGTGACGGGCCGACATGACATCGGGGGGCACTGGCAGCGTCTGATTGGATCTGCCCCGACCCCGCCCGCTGATCGCCCGGTCGTCTGGATGCACGGGTCATGCATGGGTGAGGTGCTGCTGCTGCGCCCGCTGATCGAACGTTTTCGCCAGCACGAACCTGCTCATCAACTCGTCATCTCAGCCTATACCCGCGATGGGTTACGTGTCGCCCGCGATACTTATCCGGATGCTCTCGTCTTCTATCTGCCGTTCGATCTGACCTGGGCGGTACGGCGGGTCTTCGCCACAGTGCGTCCGCGTCTGCTCGTGCATTCCGAGCTGGACCTGTGGCCCAACCTGCTGCTGGAGGCCCAGCGACAGCACGTTCCGGTGGCTGTGGTCAGTACCCGGATCAACGACGATGAGTTGGCGTATTTCCGGCGAATCAGCTGGTTCCACCAACCTGCGCTGGCTGCGATTCACTGGTGGGGAGCGCAGACCGAACAGGACGTAGAAAGAATCCGGCACCTGCTGGGTCCCGCCACAACGAAGGTCGAAGTGACGGGATCGCTGAAGTGCGATGCGCTGATCGCAGCGGATGCCCGCGCCCGATCCGCGAAGCTTCGACAACGATTAGGGTTCACAGACCAGCAGCGAATCCTGGTGGCGGGTAGCACGCACGCCCCCGAGGAGGAGATTCTCCTCAACGCCCTGCAACAGCTGCAATCAGACCACCCTCACTTACGCCTGGTCATCGTCCCCCGCCACCCGGAGCGGACACCCGAGATTGCGAAACTGGTCCATGATCGCAAGCTCTCATTCGTCCTCAATAGCGAAGTCACGTCACCGCGCGAGTCCTCAGCTGCGGTGACGATCGTCGATTCCATCGGCTTGCTGGCCGAATTCTGGGGCCTGGCCGACTTCGCCTTCGTCGGCGGCAGCCTTGCTCCTGATCGAGGAGGCCAGAGCATGATCGCACCAGCCATGCTCGCCAAACCGATGTGCTTTGGACCGAACTACTGGAACTTTCAAACGGTCGCCAGCGGTCTCCTTAACACAGATGGTGCCCGCGTCGTCACAGGAGAG
This sequence comes from Planctomycetaceae bacterium, assembly GCA_947479075.1. Classification (GTDB taxonomy): domain Bacteria; phylum Planctomycetota; class Planctomycetia; order Planctomycetales; family Planctomycetaceae; genus TH-plancto1. The sequence continues at coordinate 1,069 of CANJZR010000293.1, read as the reverse complement.
TCCGAGATCGTGAGCACGATTTCGAACTGGCTGGAGAATCCACAACTCGCCGCAAAAAGCGGTGAGAACGCTTTGGCCTACATCCAAACGCAGCGAGGAGCAACCGATCGAACAATTCCCCGGCTCTTCGAATTACTATGAGCCCGGGTGAAGCGTACGGCTCCCGCGTTGCCCGTATCGAACATATACGGGATGGGCTTCCCACGAATCGAAAGGGCGATGACCGTGCATGAGACGTGAGCTGCCGGTATCCTCTTGATCGAAAACAGTTGGTGCCTTTTGAGATCAAGAGTCATGAGACGTTCCCATTCGATTTTGACCACACTGGCATATCTTGCCGGGGCATTTAGCCTCACAGCATTGGCTGTGCCCTGCAAGTTGCAGGCGCAAGGGCAGGTGGCCGCACCGCCGGTGCTCTCCGCTGCTGAGCGAACCGATTCATTCGAGACGAAGATGAAGCTGCTGCAGGAGGCGTGGGAGAAGAAGGACTACGACCTGGTGAGGTCGCTCACGCATTCGTTGCGGGATACCGCCAGGCAGACTCAAGTGGAAGAACAGCCGGCGGGCAAGTCGCTGGTTGAGGCTGGGGAATTCCAACTGGTGGAGTCTCTCGGCCCCGCAGCTGCGGAATGGGCGAAGGGGTGGAAGTACTGCAAGGAAATCGCGATTGCAGAGACGACCGGCGAGGCTCGGAAGTCGGAGCCGGTTGAGGTGACCTTGAGCTTTCCAGACGATCAGGTGACATCGCTGCTGCGCGAGGTCCGGATGGCCCGGGTCGAGGGGAGCCGACTGATCGAGGTCCCTTGCCAGATCTTTCACGAGGTCCGACGCGGTCGTGAACGCAGTTGTCAGATCCTGTGGCTGATGGATAGTGAGCCGAACCAGACGCAGCGGTTTTTCGTACTGTATGGAAATCCCGATGCAGAGTTGCCGGAATACCCGTCGGACATGACGGTCGCGGGCGAGGGTTTCGGACTCGACATCTCCAACGCGTTCTTCAAGGCAGCTCTTTCGCGGCAGACTGGACAGCTGGAGCGGTTGACGCTGAAGCGTGAGCATGGTCTGGAGT
>CANJZR010000292.1 GCA_947479075.1 Planctomycetaceae bacterium | reverse complement strand
GAACGGTCCTTCGCCCGCTGGGCTGGGACTGGGCGGAGAAGGTTACCTGTCGTTCAGCATCGCGACCCCCACCGGCGAAGGCGTGACCAACCCGCTGACCTTCACCCGCGTGCGGCGGTGCTGCATGGTGGATGACTTGAGGATCGTTTGATTTGGATTCGCGACAGACGCACGTCTGTTGCTCGATGGTTTTGAACCTTTACGGCTCCCTATGCAACTTGCTTCTGTCATTGGTCGAACGAACGCGACGATCAAGCATCCGGCCCTCAACGGCTGGCGGCTGTTGGTCGTGCAGCCGCTTGATCTGGCGGGGGGAGCGGATGGGGAGCCGGTGATCGCGATTGACAACCTGGGGGCTTCGGTCGGAGGCAATGTGATGTTCACGGCCGACGGTGCAGCTGTGAAAGACATCATGGGGCGTCCCGACACTCCGGTGCGGTTCGCCATCATCGGACTGGTGGACGATTAGGGGTGCGGGAAGTCTTCTGTCATCAGTTCTCAGTCAGAGAAATGATGACAGAGAGCCCAGGATGACGAGCTTCACCTGACTGACAACTGAACACTGAGAACTGACAACTTGCCCATGCTGGATTCCGCTGCAGTCGACCAGATCGTCGCCAACGTGCTGAAACAACTCAGCGCGGGGGGAGGCGGTTCGTCGAGCGGTGGGGCGGCGACAGCAGTGCCCGTCGCTCCGACTCCAGTCGTGGCAACTCCGCGAAGCACTGTCGAATCACGTCCGCCGGTCGCGAAGTCGGCAGCTGTGGTCACTCTGACTGAGCGGATCATCACCGGCGATCTCCTGGCGGAGAAAGCCACTGGTGCCTCGCAGATCATCATCCCGGTCAAGGCCATTCTCACGCCTACGGCCCACGACTTCCTGAAGATCAGCCGGGTTCAGGTGGTGCGGGGCAGCGGGACAGCGGCAACCAAGTCGGGCGAGGCAATCTCTTCAACTTGGAAGTGGATCACCGTCACCAGCACGCCAGCTGTGGCTCGACTCAGCGATGAGTTGGGAGCCGGTTGGAGCCGCGAAGTGCTGGGGTGTCCCGACGATGCCGCTTCTCTGGCGATCAGTGCGATCTGCCGGGGCGAGGCCAGCGGCGTGGTGATCGTCTCGAAACAACACTTCCGCGCGGCCTGTCGGGCCAATCGGAACGACAAGGTCCGGGCAGTCCCGGTCAGCAGCCCCGCGGAGGTCAAGGCCGCACGTGAGCAGCTGCGACTGAACGTGATCGCGATCGATCCCACCAGCCGCAGCTACTTCGAACTCAAGAACATCCTCGGAGCGTTCACCGCTCCGGCACAGTGAGAATCATGCGAATCGCTCAGGTCATCGGCAAAGTGACGCTTCTGCGAGGTCACCCTTCATTACGAGGGGCGTCCTTCAAGGTCGTCGTGCCTTTGACTCGCGAAGGCATCCTCGGCGATGAGGCAGGACGATCGGAACCGCTGGTCATGTTTGATTCACTCGGAGCTGGCGAGGGGAGCATCGTGGCTCTCAGCGAGTCGGCCGAGGCAGCGAACCCGTTTCATCCTGACACAAAACCGATCGATGCGTATAACGCAGCCATCCTCGACTCGATCGACCTGCCCGGAAGCGGCGGCTCCTGATCCGCGATCCCGCCACTGAACCACACACCGTACACCACAAACACCACTTCACTCTCAACAAGATTCACCATGTCCTACCATCCACTGTTCAACAACCCCCGCATCAAAGAACAGATCTGCGAGATCGGCCGACGGGTCTACAACAAGGGCTTCGCAGCTGCGAACGACGGGAACATCTCGTATCGCGTCGGCGAGAACGAAGTCATCTGCTCGCCGACATACATCTGCAAGGGGTTCATGACTCCTGATGACATCTGCATGGTCGATCTTGACGGGAACCAGCTGGCTGGCAAGCGGAAGCGTACCAGCGAAATCCTGCTGCACCTGACGATCATGAAGCACCGTCCCGACGTGAAGGCTGTGGTGCACTGCCACCCTCCACACGCAACGGCTTTCGCGGTCTGCCGCGAGGCGATTCCGCAGTGCGTGCTGCCCGAAATCGAAGTGTTCATGGGTGAGGTGCCGCTCGCTCCCTATGAGACACCGGGAGCTCAGTCGTTCGCGGATACCGTGTTGCCATTCCTGAAGTCGTCGAACACGATCATCCTCGCCAACCACGGGACCGTCTCGTTCGGTAAGGATCTCGAAGAGGCCTACTGGAAGACGGAGATCCTCGACGCCTACTGCCGCATCCTGATCCTCTCACAACAGATGGGCGGAATCACGTATCTGAACGAGCGGAAGTCGCGCGAGCTGCTCGACCTGAAGAAGCGTCTCGGCTTCGACGATCCACGCTTCCACGACGAGAATTGCGACCTGTGCAGCAACACGGCGTTTCGTGACGGGTACAAGGAAGGGACCGCTCCCAAGGTCTCGGCCTTCGAGCCTCCGCCATCCTTCCCGGGCTACCTGCAGAAGCCGACATACGAAGGCGGAGCTGGGGCCGGTTCCGGTGCAGCAGGCAACGTTGACATGGAGACGCTCGTCAAGATGATCACCGAACAGGTGATGTCAGCCCTCAAGTAAGCTGGCACTCCGATTGAGATCGACCAACGCGGCGGGCAGTAGCCCGCCGCGTTGGCGTTTTATGGGTGTACTATAAGCCCGGCGAGCGGTCGGCGTCAGCCGGCCGGTGCTTGTGACCGTGAATTGTCACTCGGTATTTATCTCGCTGACAGATGTATTGCCAGATATTCCTCGCTCAACGGGAGTGAGCGCTCCAAGCACCAGTGGGCTGACGCCCACCGCTCGCCGGGGTTTTTGTGATCACCCCGATTGTGTCTTCGTGGCATTGAGGTGAACTTCCCAAGGTCCCTTGAAAGCCGCCGCTCGGTTGTCTCTGTGGAGGGGGTATGCGATAGTCGAACGCGTGTGTATTCCCGGCTCTGCGATTGCGGTTTGAAGTGTCACACGCAGCAGCTCTTCGCCCGGCTTCTCTTGAGATAAAGGCCTGAAATGACTCAGCGATTGTTACTGGGGATGTTGAGTATTGCTTTGGTGTTCGGCATGGTCAGTGGGAGCCAGTTGTGGGCAGAGGAGCCCAAGGACGATCCGGTGGTGACCGAGTTTGATGTCGACCCCGCCTGGCCGAAACGGCCCGAAAATATCAGTGGCAAGGGCTGGGTGTCGGGTCTGGCGGTCGATGCCCAGGACAACGTCTGGTTCTTCCGCAAAGGGCCCGACCCGGTGCAGGTCTACACCGCTGACGGCGACTTCGTTCGCAGCTGGGGTAAGGGGATGTTCGAGAATCCGCATCACTTGCGGATCGATCCTGAGGGGAATGTCTGGGTTGCAGACTTTGGTTTGCATATCGTGCAGAAGTTTACGCCCGAGGGGAAGGAGTTGATGACTCTCGGTGTGCGAGGTGAGAAGGGGACCGACGCCCAGCACTTCAACATGCCGACCGACATGGCGATCACGCCGAGCGGGGATATCTTTGTGACTGACGGGTATGGCAACCGACGGGTGGTCCACTTCGACAAGAAGGGAACCTTCATCAAAGCGTTTGGTGAAGAAGGTCCTAAGCCGGGGCAATTCGTCCTGCCGCATGCGATCGTCGTCGACTCGAAAGGGCTGCTGTATATCGCGGACCGAAACAGCGGACGATTGCAGATCTTCGATCAGAGCGGCCTGTTTCTCGACCAGTGGTCGAACGTCATGATGCCGTGGGGACTGTCGATTACGAAGGACGACGAGCTGTGGGTTTGTGGTTCGTCACCGCACTGGTGGTACCGGCATGGCGTCTACCCCGAATACAAGGATCAGCTGTTCGCCCGGTTCTCGACCAACGGGCGGATTCGTCAGACTTGGGGGCTGAAGCTCGGGGATATTGGCACGGATAAGGACCATCCCGATGTGTCCCGCCTGAAGCCCGGCGAAACTGTCGGGGCGCATTGCATTGCCCAGGACTCGAAAGGGAATGTGTACGTCGGAGACATCTACGGAGAACGGGCACAGAAGTTTGTGCCGGTGTCGAAGAGATGAGAGATGAGAGATGTCGGACTGGGCTGATTGAGGTCTGTCAGTAGGACAGACATTCCTGTCTGTCATGAAAGCGAAGCTTTCACCATTCCAGGGAGTCTCTTTCCATCGGAGAGCAAGCAATGAGTCGACGCGTTGTATGGGCCTTGCTCTGGCTGGTTATGGTGGGAGGTCTATCGAGGGCATGCCTTGCTGCGGGAGAGGAGGCGGCTCTCTCGGAATACAACCAATCGGTGCCGTTTTGCTATCTGCGGGGAGGCGTGCGAACCTGGCCGATCCTGAGCCGGAAGCTGGAGGCGGGCGAGTCGCTGACGCTGATTGTCCGCCAGCCGGATCAGGTTCTTGAAACCGGTCTGAAAATTCGTGTAGGACAGGTCGAACTCTCCGTCACGGAAGAGGGGCAGCTGCAGGTGGACGCTCGCGAAGAGTCACGCGAGGCCTCGCCACTGGTCACCGAATTCGAAGTCATTGTGCTGCGAGGTGGCCAGGCGGTTCAGACGCAGAAACTCGTTCTGCGCCCAGCTCCCTCGCTCAAACCCATCTCGTACATCGCCGATCTGGTCGATGATCTGATCCGTATCTACGGTCGGGCCGAGACGGGCGAGTTTCTGCCGATCTCGAAGGGGGCATTCGATCAATACTTCCGGAGGTTACAGGCTCATGGCGTCTCGCGACTGGTGGTCTGGCACAGTCCGTTTCCGTACTTCACCCGACCCGAAGACCATGATCCCGACGACTGGAGCCGGTACGAGAAGCAGACCCGGGCCATCCTCAGCCACCCGGAACTGAAACAGTCCCGCAACTTGCCGTCGTGGCTATGGATGAATTTCCTGCTGGCCATGCGGCTTAACCCCGATGCGGGGCCGATGTTTGTGCAGAGCGCGGCCGATCATGGGGTCTCGCTTACCGCCAGCTTTCGTCCCTTTGAGTCGGCACTGACCAAGTATTACGAGGTGCCGACGTTTGATGCAGGGGGAGACTATCTGTGGGGTTTTCTCCCGCTGGCTGCACCAGTGGTGACTTACCAGCCCGAGAAGGTCTGCTTCGGGCATTACCGGGAAGTGTTGAACCGCATGGGGCATCCCGAACTGGGACGACTCACCACGCTGGAACTCCCGGGGCTGACCCGGGAGGAGGCCGAGCAACTGGTCGCTCGCTACGGTCCGACGGGTGGGTTCGAGGTCCACGCCGCACAGTTCCCGCCGATCGACAGCGACTCGTATGTCCTGGTGCGACAGGCCGGCGGCGAGTTCCAGTTGCAACCGTATCATCAGATCCGCGAGCAGGCCGAGGCTCGCCGCAGGGCCGTGACGGGCTTTCGATTGGAGACCTCCCCGGAGGGGATCGTCCAACTCAGCGGGATCGATGTTCCGCATGAGCTACGGTTT
>CANJZR010000291.1 GCA_947479075.1 Planctomycetaceae bacterium | reverse complement strand
CTGTTCTCCCGCCTGAACGAACGCCACACAGAGGAAAAACAACATGCTGAGTGGCAGGAAACGCATAGATAGTTACTCCGAAAAACATTTGTTGAGTTGGACGCAAATTCAGTATTTGTCATCCGAATCTATTGGAGCCGAATCTTCCCTCACTAACCCGAAGCGTCAGCGAGGGAGAACGTCTCTGGACTCGTGTTTCACCATGGACAGACCTCTCCATTACTCAACGACTTGTGGCGTCGACTTGAAGCTCCACGTTTAACTCAGCCTCGCCCTCGCTGACGCAACGGGTGAGTCGATGAAGCCAAACTCAAGGTTTGGCATTCCCCGCATGGGCGAAGACATAATCAAGTGCCGCCTTGAGGTCGAGTCTCCGATAGCTGCGTTGCGAGCCCGTGTCCTCGACCACCTTGCCGGTCTTCTGCAGGATGGCCAGCATCGCCTCGGGCAGGTTCTGGCCATCGGCTTTCCAGTCGTAGTGGGTTTTCTCGATCGCTTCCCGCAGCAGCATCACCCCACCGCAGACGATGGCATTCGACGAGCTGGTCGCGCTCGCGGGGACCACGAGATCAACCTTGGCGTGTCGATCTTGTGACACCCTATCCTGCCCCGGAGTCACAGCTCCGATGGCGAAACAGTTCGGCTGACAGGAGGGCCACGAGATCCCGTTCGTGAATCCGTGGTTACCGGTCGGGGCACTGACCCAGATGCCCAGTTCGCGAAGTTTGGTCAGCTTCTCATCGATCTCGGTCGCGACGGGGCTGTCGTGAGCCAGATCGTCCACCGGTGCCAGGTTGACCGTCGTAATGTGGTATTTCTCGTGATGGTCGATCACCCACTGCAAAGCTTCCGCGAGTGGTACGCTGTCCGAAACATGACAGTGACAGCACTCCAACCCGCGGACCACAGCCACCTGGTTGTTGTAGGCCACGCCCCACTTGCCGTCGTAGTTCAGCGACGAGGGAACCCCGATCGTCGAACCGTGGTAGCCCTTCCCTTCGTGTTTGGGATCGTTGTCTCCATCCACACTGTCGTAGGAGACCAGAACCTTGGGTGTCCCATCAATCGGCGTTGACCATTCGGGCATCGACAGCTTGCAACCGTCATCCACCAGAGCGAGCGTCTGCCCGCGCCCGAAGGTGAGCCGATCCCCGTAGGCCTTCCAGCTCTGCACCACGCCCGCATGCTCAAACGAAACCGGCTCGACCGGCTCGCCAGCCTGAACGAAGGCCGCGGCAAGGATAATCAGGGTTCCCAAACTGCAGAGGCATCGTTTCATGAGTAACATTTCTGGCAGAGAGACCATCCAGGACGATCCATGGCTCGCCCCCAGAAATCCGCACAGTTCATCGTAACAACGCCGCACACACTCGCCACACACAGCCCCGACGACGAACGGTTCCGGAACGCTCGCCAGTTGGACTCGTTGTGACGCGTTTTTCCGTTCCCATCTCCAGATTCTCACACAACTTATTCAGGCCAAACCGATTGTCAATCTCTCAATTTCTCACGCAGGTTTTGTCCCACAACGCCAGATCCAGAGGCGGCGCCCAGTCAGCGAGTCGGAATATTTCCCTCCTCAAACCGGCTGGAACTAGAAAACGACCCGCTCCGGTTGGTAGTCTTCCGCACCAACGGTTTGCGCACATTGCCCTCCCCGGGTTAGCCAAGCCGTCTCCGACGGAGCGACAGCCCCCATGAAGTTTCGATTTCCGATCGTCATTATTGACGAGGACTTTCGTACAGAAAACACATCCGGTTCGGGGATTCGCGCCCTGGCCAAAGCCATCGAAGACGAGGGAATGGAAGTCCTCGGTGCGACGAGCTACGGCGATCTGTCGCAATTCGCTCAGCAACAGAGCCGTGCTTCGGCGTTCATCCTCTCCATCGACGACGAGGAACTCGCCAATGGCGAGGGACGTGATCCCGACAAGGCCATTAACAACCTGCGCGGATTCATTCAGGAAATCCGCTTCAAGAACGCCCACATCCCCATCTATCTGTATGGGGAGACGCGGACTTCCAGCCACATCCCGAACGACATTCTGAGGGAGCTGCATGGCTTCATTCACATGTTCGAGGACACGCCGGAATTCGTGGCCCGGCATATCATCCGTGAAGCGACTTCCTACACGGATGGTCTCGCCCCCCCATTCTTCCGCGCGCTGATCCACTACGCCAAGGACGGTTCGTACTCCTGGCACTGCCCCGGTCACTCGGGCGGGGTGGCGTTCCTGAAGAGCCCCGTGGGCCAGATGTTCCACCAGTTCTTCGGCGAGAACATGCTGCGGGCTGACGTGTGCAACGCGGTCGAAGAACTTGGCCAGCTGCTCGACCATACGGGTCCGGTGGCGGCGTCGGAGCGCAACGCCGCTCGAATCTTCAGTGCCGACCACTGCTACTTCGTCACGAACGGCACATCGACCTCGAACAAGATGGTCTGGCACTCGACGGTCGCGTCGGGCGATATCGTCGTCGTCGACCGTAACTGCCATAAGTCGGTCCTGCACTCGATCATCATGACGGGAGCCGTGCCGGTCTTCCTGATGCCGACCCGCAATCATCTGGGAATCATCGGACCGATTCCGCTCTCCGAGTTCACCCCGGAATCGATCCAGAAGAAGATCGAGGCCAACCCCTTCGCAGCTGCGGCTCAGAAGCGGCACCCCGAGCGGAAGCCCCGCATTCTGACGATCACGCAGAGCACCTACGACGGGATTATCTACAACGTCGAAACGCTGAAGGAACTGCTCGACGGCAAGATTGGCACGCTGCACTTTGATGAGGCGTGGCTGCCGCACGCGACGTTCCACTCCTTCTATCGCGACATGCATGCGATCGGAGCGGATCGTCCCCGTCCGAAAGAGTCAATGATCTTCGCGACCCACTCCACGCATAAGCTGCTGGCGGGGATTTCGCAGGCGTCGCAGATTCTGGTGCGGGAGTCCGAGACGCAGAAGCTCGACCGTAACATTTTCAACGAAGCGTACCTGATGCATACGTCGACCTCGCCGCAGTACGCGATCATCGCGTCGTGCGACGTGGCTGCGGCGATGATGGAGCCCCCCGGCGGGACCGCACTGGTCGAAGAGTCGATCATGGAAGCGATCAACTTCCGCCGCGCGATGCGCAAGGTCGACGACGAATGGGGTGCTGGCTGGTGGTTCAAAGTCTGGGGCCCCGACCACCTCACCGAAGAGGGAATCGGCCAGCAGGAAGACTGGATACTGGGTACCGACGAGGACTGGCATGGCTTCGGCGACATCGTGCCGGGCTTCAACATGCTCGACCCGATCAAGGCGACGCTCATCACCCCCGGCCTCAACGTCCGCGGGGACTTTGCCGAAACTGGCATCCCGGCCTCGATCGTCACTCGCTATCTGGCCGAACACGGCGTCATCGTCGAGAAGACGGGCCTCTACTCGTTCTTCATCATGTTCACTATCGGCATTACCAAGGGCCGGTGGAACACGCTGGTGAGTGCCCTGCAGCAGTTCAAGGACGACTACGACAAGAACCAGCCGTTGTGGCGTATCCTGCCAGACTTCTGCAAAGAATACCCGCGATACGAGGGCATCGGGCTCAAGGATCTGTCTCAACAGATTCACGACACCTACAAGAAGCACGATGTCGCCCGCGTGACGACCGAGATGTACACCTCGACCATCCAGCCAGCGATGAAGCCATCTGACGCTTTCGACTTGATGGCTCACCGCGAAATCGATCGCGTCGAGATCGACAAGCTCGAGGGACGCGTCACAGCTGTCCTGCTCACCCCTTACCCCCCGGGGATCCCGCTGCTGATCCCTGGCGAGCGTTTCAACAAGACGATCGTCGAGTACCTGCAGTTCGCCCGCATGTTCAACGAGAAGTTCCCCGGCTTCGACACCGATATTCACGGACTCGTCGAAGTCGAGAATGGCAAACGCCAGTACTTCGTGGACTGCGTCCGCGGAGTGTAGTCCCAGAGAACACGCGTGCTGGTAATTCGACTCGGCAGGCGTCCCGCTGATGTTAGACGCTCTAGGCGGCAAACATCTGATGCATGCCGATTGTCAGCAGGGTCGCAAGAATCGCACTGACGGCGAGGACCACGAGTCCTGCCCGGCGGGTCGATTTAATCTGCCACCACATGAGGATGCCCGACACTCCCCAGAAGCAGAGTGCGATGGCGATCGAATCGACCCCGACCGCCCACCCCCACTTCAGATTCACCTCTCCCGGATAGCCCCGGGGGAGATGCATCCGCAGCAGAAACGTGCGCAGAGTCAGGTTGCTGGTCTTCTCACCTTTGACTCCCGTCACAGCTGTGGTCAGAGGGTTGAATGTCGCCGTCCAGAATTCTCCACCCACTTCAATGGGTAAACGAATATCGGGTGACGTGGTGAGGGTGATCTCGGCATCCGGGATGCCCTTGCGCTTCATTACGATCGGTAACGACTTCTTCAGCCTTTCGACAATCGAGTCGCTCAGCTGCAATCCGGCAGGTGCCGCATGCGCGGGGCCTGAATTGCCCATACCACGTGGGCGTGGTCCCTCAGCCAGAGCGGTTGCGAATGGTGCTGGCTCAGGAACGGGGCCTGACGGCGTGCTCTCACGAATGAGACCACTGGATACCGTGGGATCGAAGGTGACGAAGAACGAACGGGGGCCCGCCTTCGCCGTGGCCACAAAGACATCGCGATTTGCGTAGTAAATCTCGCCACTGCCCAGCCGGTACGGTGTCGCTGGTTGTTTCGTCGCATTCAGCGCCGTGACGATCGCTTGTGCTTGCGTGGGAAGATCTGGCAGTGACTCCAACTCCGTTCCCGTCAGATCCTCTGGCGTGAACGAGATCGCCGGTGAATCCGCGAAGAACGTCGGGTGATTGAAGAGAAATCCCGTGACCCCATACAGCATCGCCCAGGGAAACAGGAATACCCCGATGTTGAGGTGCGTTCGCCGAATGAAATGCAGAATACGCCTCCCAAGAGGACGTGGCCGTAGTTCGGGCCCCCTCCCGGTCTCCTTGAAAGCTGCGGAATGCTCGCTCGAATCCTCAATTCTCATCGACATGGCCAATACACTTTCCGGAACCCCAGACATGAGAGTGACTCAGGGGCGTGATCAAGTTGTGCGTCTGTGTCTGCAGAGACAATCGTAACTGTCCCGGCAGATGGAAACACGTTCGAAACTCCGCCTTCTGCTGAACCGCAAGTGCCAATGAGTTCCTCCCCGGAGAATTGCCCCGCTGTCATGCTCTTGACGGGACATCGCTCACCCTCCCCCGGAACCAGCTTCCAGACAACATCTCCATTCGGTTGAACGACCAGAGTCGCTATTGTCTGACGATTGAGACAAAGGAGCAGTGTTCACTCCTGACTTCGAGACTTTCCCGGTTGTTCCAGCCTCTTATCGAGTGGTTGCATACAGTTGTCTCAACGCCGGGTGCATGATGTGGTTT
>CANJZR010000290.1 GCA_947479075.1 Planctomycetaceae bacterium | reverse complement strand
GGAAGCGGCGTTCCTCCGACCTCACTGAATAAGCTCTCATTGCCGAGGTGTACCGTTTGACCATTCAGAGATGCCTGGACTCCACGACCGGTGAGACTTCGAACATCCTCCGCGGGGAGGATGGGCTCGGACTTCAATCGCTCTGCCCCTCCCTGCACCACGGCTGTGGCCAGGGGATGGTCACTGAGAACTTCGACAGCGATGGCCACACGGAGCAGCTCATCTTCCGAAGTCCCATTGAAGGCGACGACATCGGTGAGACGCGGTTTTCCCTCGGTCAATGTGCCCGTCTTATCAAAGGCTATGGCATTGATCCGCCCCAGGTTCTCCAGTGGGCCGCCCCCTTTCACGAGAACACCGCCCTTCGCAGCACGGGCCACACCACTCAACACCGCACTGGGGGTCGAAATCGCCAAGGCACAGGGACTCGCCGCGACGAGGACCGCCATCGCTCGATAGAACGACTGACTGAATGTCTCGACCACCACAAACCCAGCAAAGAGTAACACGACAACCAGCACCAAGACTGAGGGGACGAAGTAGCTTTCGAATCGGTCCGTGAACCGCTGCGTGGGTGACTTCTGTGTTTCCGCTTCGTTGACCATCTGGATCACTCGGGCCAGCGTTGACTCGCTGGCGAGCTTTGTCACCTGGATCTCCAGTGCTCCACTGCCATTGATGGTGCCTGCGAAGACGCGGTACTGAGAATCCAGCCGTTCGGGGTTCTCTTCTGCCTGTCGACGCAACTCAACAGCCCGCTTGTCGACAGGAACACTCTCTCCCGTAATCGGCGCCTGGTTCACGCTGCTTTGCCCCTGAATGACGAACCCATCCGCCGGCATCCGCTCGTTGGGTTTAACCACGACCACATCGCCGATCCTTAACTGGTCGACGGGGATCTCGAACGTCCTCTCATCGCGTCGTACGACGGCAGATTCAGGAGCCAGATCGGCAAGAGATTCAATGGCCCGCTTCGCCCGTCCCATGGCGTAGTGTTCCAGCGCATGTCCGAGACTGAACAGGAACAGAAGCAGCGCCCCTTCATTCCACTCCCCAAGAATGGCTGCTCCAACCGCCGAGACCAGCATCAGCAGATCGATCTCCAGTCGGCCTGCCCGCAGATCTTCGAAGGCCTCCCGGAAGGCGTAGTATCCCCCGAAAAAGTACGCGGCCAGGGAAAGCCCGAGAGCCACCCATGCAGGCGGTGTGATCGACATCGAGAGCAGCCATCCACTGAACAGCAGGACTCCGCAGATCACAGAGAAGATGAGTTCTGATCGATCACCAAACAGTCCACCGTGATCATGTGGATGATCATGAGCATCCGGGGACGATCTTCCTCCCGGCTCGCGGGATGCCGCTCGGTGACCCGCTTCTGGGACTTCGCGAAGTTCGATGTCGATTCCATTCAACGCCGTTTGTATTTGCGTGGCATCAGTGACCTGCTGGTCGAACTCAATTCGAATCTCACCAGTCAGGGCAACAGCAGCCTCCAGTACTCCGGCAATGTTTGCGATACGCGCTTCAATGGTTCGTGCTTCGCGAGCCCCCATCGTCTCCGCCATGAACATCAAATGTCCATATCGGAGATTGAGTTCTGCCCCCGCGCGATGAGCCAGTTCTCTCACCTCAGCGATCGACAGCTGGCCGGGATCGAAGTGGATACAAATCTCCCCCAGTGTCTGATCACTCCCCTCGATCAGATGTGCGTCTTCTATTCCATGTTTTGCTTTCAGCAGATCCCTGAGTCGAGTGACGCAGCGATCCTGAGCGTGCGGAACCGCCGGTAGAACTTTGACCAGTTCGAGTCGTATGGTCTCAGTCATGTCATGCACGCTTTCGATCTCTGGCATCGTCTTCCGAGGCTGGGCGACACTCTGGACACTCACGGATCAAGACGAGTCTGTCCACGTTCCGCTTCGTCGCTCACAGAGAATAGCGTGTCATCATCGTGATCGCGTCGGCAAGCGATCACGTCACCGGCAGGAGAGTACATCCGACAGAAACGATGATGGCGTTTTCTCGGATTTCAAACCTCAGGTCATGTTGAGTTACGATGGCGATTACCTCAGAAAAGAACGGATATGTCTTGCCACTGATATGCGTGCCGTTTGCCGAGCTGAAAACGTGCTGAGTCGAAGTTCCCTCGTCCGAGTCGACAGAAAAACATGCACGAGTCCAGTCCTCGTTGAACGAGTGTGACAGGATGTGTGCTGACAGTATCAGAGAGGAAGAACACGTACGGCGTTAGTGCGACAGATCTCCTGCTCCGGCCGGGGGCGTGCGTTGTCCGTAGAAGCTGTAGAGCACGGGCACCAGGTTGAGGAAGCAGATCGTTGCCAGCATTCCGCCGACGACCACGACAGCCAGGGGCTTCTGAGATTCGGATCCCATTTTTGTGGAGATGGCTGCCGGGAGCAGGCCCAGCATCGCCGCCAGGGCGGTCATGACGATGGGGCGAACGAGCTTGCCAGTCCCCTTCTGGAGTGCCTCGGACAGGTTCATGCCTTTGGCACGCAAGCCGTTGAACGTGGAGACGAGCAACAGGCCGTTCATCACTGCAACTCCGAGAATCGAAATGAACCCGACAGCTGCGGAAATGTTGAAATAGAGTCCGGCATACTTCAGTGCCCAGACACCTCCGATCCCCATGGCCACGACGTTGGCGAGGACCACACCCGCATCCAGGAATGATCGAAATGCCAGATAGAGCATCAGGCAAATCAGGACCATCGACAATGCGAACATATGCGCCATCCGGCGTTCTGCCTGCTCCATCTGCTGAAACTCGCCGCTCCATTCGGCCACGTACGGGGCTCGAATGAGTGGCTCGACTTTGGAGCGAGCTTCAGCCACGCCTCCCGCCAGATCTCGACCGCGGATCTCGAACTTGATGGCGATAAACCGCTGGCCCTGCTCTCGATAAATAGTGGAAGCCCCAGGACGCAGATACGAACCGGCGGGATCGAGATGCCCCTGCAGGTTTAAGGGAGTGATAAAATCGGCCAGCCGTCGATAGGGAATACCCAAAGACACGGACGGACCGTTGAGAGAGCTTCCCGTCCCAGAGGGAGCAGATTGCGAGGTCCCTGTGGGGGAGACGATCCCTGTTGTCCCGTTCGCGAACGAGCCTGATGCGACTGAACCTGGAGCAGTACTGGCGACGCTGTTCCCGACAGGAACGGGAATGTTGAGAATCGCCTGTTCATCAGCCCGCAAACTCTCCGGCCAGCGAACTGTGATATCGAACCCCTTTTCCCCCTCGATCATCGTGGTCACTGCTTTCCCGCCGACCGCCGACTGGATCACCGTCTGAACATCCGCCGCAGAAACATTCCACCGGGAACACTTTTGGCGGTCGATCGGAAACTCCAGATTCGATTGTCCCTGATTTCGGAATACACTCGCGTTCTGAACTCCGGGAATGCTGCTGAGCACATCGCGGACACGCATGCCGGTCGTTTCAAGTGCATTCAGGTCGGGGCCGTAGATCTTGATGGAGTTCTCTCCCTTCACTCCGGAAAGCGCCTCCAGGACGTTGTCACGAATGATTTGGGAGAAGTCCCAGTCCACGCCCGGGAAATTGTGTTCCAGAGCTAGCGACAAATCGGCGATCAGTTCTGCCTTGCTGCGATGTCGTCCCCGCTTGGGATCGATGGGCCACTCTTCCTGGGGGCGCAAAGGCAAGTTGGCCTGCATCAGGTAGTACCCCCCGGTGTCAGTTCCATCGTTCGGCCGACCGACAGTCGTGGGGATCACTCGAATCTCCTCGAACTGTTGCACCACGTGCCGGAACTGGCGAGATTTCTCGACGACCGTGTCGAGTGCAACGTTGACGGGGAACGTGCCTCGTACCAGCATTCCCCCTTCTTCCAGTTCGGGCATGAACTCCCGCCCTTGATGGGCCGCCACGTATCCGGTGAACCCAGCCACGCCGACAAAAGCCATTAAGACCAGCCATCTGGCTGTCAGGAGCCACTTGAGCTGCCAGTGATACAGCCCATCAATCATTCGCACGAATCTGCTGTCCGGCTTGGAGGTGACATTTCTGAGCAGTAACAAGCAGAGGACCGGCGAAACAGTGAGTGAGAGCAGCAGTGCCCCGCCGAGTGCGAACGCATAGGTGTCCGCCATCGGCCCGAAGATCTGACCTTCGGGCCCCGTCATCGTGAACAGTGGCAGCAGCGCACAGACCATGACCGCTGTGGCGAACACAATGCTGCGCTGGACCTGTGAGGCTGCGTTGGCAATTCGGCGGGATAAGGGCAACTCGGAATGCTCCCCTCCAGACAGTCCTCGATAGATGCTCTCCACGATGATCACCGTGGAATCGACGATGATGCCGAAGTCGACAGCACCAATCGAAAGCAGGTTGGCCGATTTCCCACGGGCATAGAGCACGCCAAAGGCAAATAGCAGGGCCAGCGGAATATTGATGGCAGCGATCAGCGCTGCCCGGACATTACCCAGAAACATGATCAGAATGGTGGTCACGAGTGCCATGCCGACAAACAAGTTCTCGTGGACGGTCTCGGTCGTGCGATCAATCAGTGCGGTGCGGTTGTAATACGGAACAATTTTGACGCCCGGCAGCAGCCTCTTAGTACGCTGCAATTCGTCAATCTTCGCCAGTGCTCCCTGCAGCGCGGGAAGAGATTCCTGCCCCTTGTAGAGGACGACGATCCCCTGCACGACATCGGGATTGTCATCCCAGGCTGGCGTTCCATCTTCTTCGTAAACCCGGTTCTGATTGGCGTCTGTTTTGGGATAGCTGATCGCGGCCAGCCCCAATCTCGTCTTATGGCCGACGATCACCCCGCTGGAGGCGACAGCTGCGTCATCGCTCTTTAGAGATCCCTCAGCATCGAGCAGGGGGCCGCCCATCACCAGTTCGTCCACGCGGACGGGAACGTTGTTGATCGAGGCGACAACGATCTGTCGGATCTCGACACAGCGACGGGCTTCTTCTGCTCGGAGTATACGAGCGGCCTCCACGGGATCCTCGATCCCCTGGACGAGAAGCTGGGGGTCCTGTCCCTGGCCGATCAATCCCAGTGAACGCACAACGTTTGTTTGTTCCCCTTGTACCAGGCTGTCGCCGCTCCCGTTTGCATTGGCTCGCTCCAGTGCGGTCTCCAGTTGTGACATGGTGATTCCAAACCGCCGTAATCGATCGGGATCGGGTTGGATCTCATACCGTTTGACTGTGCCGCCGACACCGCTGACGCCAGAGACACCGGGAACGCGTTTCAGCTCCCGCTCGATGACAAAGTCCTCCAGTGACTGCAAATCGTTCAGCGTGTAAACCGGTGCGTCCGTCAGCGGATCTTTGGGATTCTCCAGCGTAAACCGCAGTACTTCGCCGATGGGCGAGGCCGGAGAAATCCCCGCTTCCACGCCGGGGGGAAGCTGCACGGTTGATAACCGATTCAGGACCTCCTGGCGGGC
>CANJZR010000289.1 GCA_947479075.1 Planctomycetaceae bacterium | reverse complement strand
CGCCTGGATGTACACCTGGAGTGGGACTGAGAAGAGCCCGGCAAACAACCCGGCACCGACCAGCAATAAAGCCGCTCCCGTCAACGAGACATAGGGGAGCCGCACGTGATTGTTCGAAGGGTTCGCAGTATCAGCCACTAGGGTATGCGAACCTTCCATGACACCCTTGAAGTTGATTCTGAACGTCGAGTTCTTGTCGTCATCAGTTTCCAGGATCACTTGTCCATCAACCGGTCCGTTCGGTGCCTGGGAGTCGATTTTCGCAGTCAATCGATAATCAACGCTTCCGCTTTCCCGCAACACTTCACGAAGGTCCGTCAGCACATACGGATTCGTGCTTTTTGCCGAGCGAATTGTCCAATTATTCCGCCCCACGTACTGAATGAGAACTTGTCGTTCGCTGGCTTTTCCAGCTGTCACAGTCCCAAATTGAATTGAGGACGGCTGAACGCTGACATCAGTTCGAATGTATGCAGAGACAGGTATATGGACCTGCTTAACCTGATCACCATCCCAAGCAGCCTCGATCGTGATGGTGGTTTCTCTTTGTTTTGAATACCTCGTCGTATTGAGGTTTAAACTCAAATGGGCCACATCCTTCGATTCTATGACCGTCTTATCGAGAAACGCGTCCAAACAACCGAAAGATGACTTGATCGCTCGAATCGTTACGGGTTCTTTGTAGAGATTTTTGATTTCGATGACGTGCTCGACATTCGATCCCTGCGCAGCTGCCCCAAAGTTGTACTCGCGTTCCGAAAGCATCATCTCGGCCCAATTCCCGGTTCTGGCAGATGCGGGGACAGGCTTCGGAGGAATGGGCTGGACAACTTTGAGCTTCTCACCCGGAATGGCGAGTGCGGCCATGCAGATCACCATCCCAACGGCCGCCACGCGAACGAGCCCCGCCCGGAAACGTGAGCGAGAAAGATATCCGGCAAGCACACTGCCAATGGCAATCCCGATGGCTGTGGTCGCCGCCAGCTGTCCGGTGGCACTGTCGCTCAGCTGGTATTGCAACTTGCCCATCGCGTTGACAGACGGTTGGAAGATGCCACCCACGAACCAGAAGACCGAACTGTAAATGAGTGCCACAAAGAGACTGGGCAGTTGCCGGAAACTCAACCGTGTTTCGGGATCGATGAAGAGTGACGAAGGATTCAATTTCAAGGTGGGATCAGCTGCAGGCAACTGGCGAATCATCAGAGAAGTCAACGCCCCGGCAATCGCGATCAACACGCAGATCCACTGAACATAGACCAGATTCGGCAAGGCATCTTTCAGGGCTCCCGCCGCTGCCACGCCTCCGATAATGGCCACGAAGGTGGTCATCAGAAACCACCCGTTAATCCCGGGAAGCTGATTTTTCGAGTACAGCTCGGGCAGGATCCCGTACTTGGCGGGACCAAAGAGCGTACTGTGTGCTCCCATCAAAAAGAGCATCATGATCAGCAGCACGAGCTGAAAACGCGATGGCTCCGTGAACCAGAAGACCAGCAAACCAGCCCCCATAATGAGGATCTCGAGGAACTTGCTCACCACGATGATTCGAGTCTTGCTGAATCTATCCCCCAGAAATCCGCAGACTCCGGAGAACAGAACAAACGGAGAAGCAAACGCAATCAGCGCGTAACCCTGCCAGTCATCCAGCGGGTTCGCCTTCGCCCGGTCGGTACACAGAAACATGACCACGAATTTGAAGACGTTGTCATTGAATGCCCCCAGAAACTGGGTGATCAGAAGTCCCCAGAACGTCTTGTCGTTCCTCAGTAATGGCCTGCTGTCTGACATTCCGTCCCTCTCCGTGAACTCAAAACCCCTGCATTCGTTCAGGTCACTTCTGTTTCTATTCCACAGCCTTTCATTTGACCAGAGAGGGGCTGTTCCGGATCGACCGTTTCTGCCGGTATGCGTGCAATCACATTGAGATCCACGGGAATAGAAGTCACCGTGATGCGTCTCGTCCTCAGAGGCCGCATTCTCGCCAGCCTGCCTAACAGGAACGGAAAAGAGCGATTTCAAGCCCTCAAAGTCGAGTCTGCTTCACTGACCGCTATGAAACATCCTGAAAGCATCGAATATGGCTCAAGTTTGCCCCGAGAATGGGACATCGAGTTTCTCATGGGTGCGTGAATTACGGACCGATTCATCTCACCAGCCCCACAAACCTCAACCCTTAGGACACCCGGGTTGGACGACCTGTTTCCCTGCCAGGGACAGGGAAGCAAACAGTTCAACACGTGGAAGTCAGAGGGCGGACGGGGAGTTCACCAATCGGTTGTTGCCGTCAGGAATCACGAGCTGATTGATGTTTCAAACGATGGTCGTTTGAAGCCATTCAACAGCTCACGCCGCAGGACGAGTGTCTCGTCTGTCGACCCACAGCGGTGCCAGGACGGCTTGAGTCAGTCCCTAAGGAAGGAGACGTTGCTCTTATGAAGTCTATCAGAACAATTGCCGCCTTGATCGCCGTTATTGGAATGGGTAGCTATGCCCAGGCCAGCCACGACGTCGGGTGCGGGGCATCCAAGTGTTGCGACTGTGCCCCAACATTCCAGCCCACGTGCTGCAAGCCGAAGATCGTTCGGCCTTGCCATCGCAACATCTACAACTACCAGCGTCAGTTCGTGAAGTCGTGCTGCATTGATCCAGGCTGCGGAAGCGGCTGCGGAAGCCCAGCTCAGAGCTGCTGCCCCACCGGAGCTGGCAACGGAGCCGGATGTGTTGATCCGAACAACTGCGGAGCTGGAAACGGCTGCGGAGCTGGTGCTGGTACCTGTGCTGCTCCTTGTGGAGCTGGCAACGGAGCCGGATGCGTTGATCCAAACAACTGCGGAGCTGGAAACGGCTGCGGAGCTGGTGCTGGTACCTGTGCTGCTCCTTGCGGAGCTGGCAACGGAGCCGGATGCGTTGATCCGAACAACTGCGGAGCCGGTGCAGGAACTGGCTGCGTCGATCCGAATAACTGCGGAGCTGGTGCCGGTGCAGGAGATGACTGCTGCTCGACCGCTTGCTGCAACGACGCTTGCGAAATCGCTGAGCTGATTTATCAGTCCCAGACGGGTTGCAAGGGTTATCACCGTCGCCGTGCTCTGTCCAAGCTGGGACGGAAGTACGATTGCGTCTGCCATCCAGAAATCATGTCAGCCTTCATCTACAGTCTGAACGATGCGGATCACCGCGTTCGTCGGACCGCTGCTGACAAGATTGGCGATGAACTTCGCAAGAACAAGTGCTGCTGCTCGCAGTGTGTCGTTGATGCTCTGACCATCGCTCTGGCTGACTGCGACCGCGGTGTTCGCCGTCAGGCTGAGCAGGCCCTCCGTCAGTGCGGATATGACATCGTCAATCCGACCTGCACTGTGGCTTGCGACACCAGCTGCGTCGGCAACGGCTGCGGTGATCCAAACGCCTGCTGCCACGGTGCTGGCAACGGATGCGTGGGATGCGGAACCGCTCCTGCTTACTCGCCAGCTGCTGCCCCTGCTGCTCCAGCTCAAGCTCCTGCCACTGCTCCCGCTGTGGCACCAGCTCCTCCTGCTGAGCCCAAGGCATACTTCCCCCGGAAGAACAGCGGCCTGAAGAACGTCTTTGGTCTGGCCCGCTAGTAGCCTGATGCGGACGGATTCGCAGCTGGGATAAGTACTCAAAACCGAGCGACAGCCCTCACAGTTCACTGTGAGGGCTGTTTGCATTGGTGGGCATTCCTGACAACGAGTTGTCAGGAGACTCGGAGCGAACTGAGCAAACTGTCAAGACGGATTTGGGAGATTCACAAACAGAAAAACAGAACTCAATTTCGTGCATTGCCCTTTCGCATCGAGTTGAGCAAAATGTGCCCGCTCGATTCGAGTTCGTCATCGCTGACAAGAAACGCGGTGTTCTACCCGCTGCCGGCGACATCACTTCGACAGGACGTCAGACACCTTTGACAACCAGGTTCACCCGTCTCAAGGTGTCCCCGGTTTGTCTGTCTCTCCGAGTCCCCGAGGGTACTTATGATCTTTATCGAACGTGGCGTTGACGAAGCAATTCGCGTGCAAGATACCATTGTGCGAGTGCTGGAAGTTCGAGAGGGTGCTGCTCGTCTGGCCATTTCATCACCTGGAGACGCCAACTACCGAGAAGTGGTCCTGCAGTGTCGATCCGCCGATGATGACGATGAATTTTTAGATTCAGGGATGTACGACGAATCGTTGTCCTTTTTTGCCTGAGTGCTGACAACAGAAACACCTGATGGGTCAGAGGTCTGGAGCGTTCGGCCTCTGATCGATCAAGTTGTCTGTGCATAGAGTTCGCTCAACGGGTATCGCTGGTTATGATGCGGCCTGACCGGATCAATTGAATATTCGGGACATGGCATTCCCTTCTGGCGGATTCGTTCGTGCCTGCGGACCCTCCCTATTCTGATGAACACATTCGCCAGCTGGGGCTGCAGCGTGGTCGCATCCCGCAGCATGTCGCAATCATCATGGATGGGAATGGGCGCTGGGCCAAGCGCCAGGGTCTGCCCCGTATTGAGGGACATCGCCGAGGTGTCCAAACCGTCCGCACAGTCATCGAAGAGTGTGCCCGTATTGGCGTGGGACAGCTGACTCTCTACTGCTTCAGCAGCGAGAACTGGAAACGCCCTCCCCTGGAACTCGATCTCCTCATGGGTCTGCTCAAGCGATATGTCATCGCCGAACGCAAAGAGATCATGCGGCAGGACATTCGCTTCTCCACGATCGGCCGCACGGATCGCATCTCGCGGGGAATCTGGAACGAGGTCGAAACTACCGTCGAGTTGAGTCGCAATAACCCCGGGATGAGGTTATGTCTGGCCCTGGATTATGGAGCGCGAGACGAACTCACTCAGGCCGTCCGCACCATCGCACAGCAGGTTCAGAAGGGTGAGATCGATCCGGCCTCCATCACCGAACAGACGATCAGTGACCACCTTTACACTGCGGGCATGGTCGATCCCGATCTGGTCATTCGCACGGCGGGTGAGATGCGGGTCAGTAACTTTCTGCTGTGGCAGATCAGTTATGCCGAATTGTGGGTCACGCAAAACTGCTGGCCCGAGTTTGGCCGCGATGATCTCTACCAGGCATTTCGCGACTACGCCGGTCGCGAACGTCGCTTCGGTGGCCTCGTCGACAAGCCGACCGAAAGCTGTTCGCCTTAAACCGGTTTTCTCCGCTCACTTTTGGGACTGTGTCAATGCTGGGCTGGCGCCTGTTGATTTCGGCCATACTGATTCCTCTCTTGCTTGGTCTGTTCCGCATCGACCATGTCATTGGCCAGGCCGCTCCCATCCTGGCTGCGTTTGCAGCTGTCCTGTCCATTCGCAGTGCATGGGAACTGAGTGATCTGTTCTCCACCCGGAGCTTCTCGAACCGTCGCCCCATGCAGATGCTGGGAAGCTGTGCGACGGCGCTGGCCGCCTGGATTCCGGCATGGTGCT
>CANJZR010000288.1 GCA_947479075.1 Planctomycetaceae bacterium | reverse complement strand
TCCCGCCAGTGTGATTGCGGATCTGCGTGACGACCCGCTCATCCACCGCATCGCGACGCGGGAGAGTTGCCCCCGCTGTGTCGAGGACCCGCTGATGGGCGACTGCTGTGGGGTCAGTCGAGATCGTGGCTGTGGCGAGTGGAGCGGTCACCAGCAGAGGCAGGATGACCTCGAGGGTCTTCTTCTCCGGAGGAGCGATCAGCAGCGAGTTGTCGCGAGTCCCAGCCTCGGTCCCCAGATGCGTATTGTCGCTCAGGTAGAACCGCATCCGGGGATCGTCCGGGAGAAACTCCGTGTGAAACGCAGCTGTCGAAAACTTCGAGTACCGGTAGGGAATCAGAGTGTTTCCGACATAGTTCATCCGCGTCACATTGTCACGATTGTACCCCGGTCGAATGCCCCAACCGACAATCGTGTTATTGCGGAAGTCGAGCAGCACATCGCCCGGTCGGGGATTGCGGCTGTGGTGGAACGCATAGAGATTGTGGTGATAGCTGATCTCGCCCGGACCGCTGATCAGCGACCCATACCCGTGCTCACCCTTCTTATGCAGTGAGTTGTTGAGACTTTCGGTGATAAAGCACCACTGCACGGTCAGATCGCGCGAGTCCCCATTGGTGCTGAGGGTCTCATCAATCGCCCAGCTGACAGAGCAGTGATCGATGATCGTGTTCTGAGCACTGCAGCTGAGTGCATCCAGCTCTTTCCCCGCGAGATCACCCGGTCGAATCCTCAGATAGCGGACAACGACATCGTGAGTCTTGACTTCGAGTGAGTATCGACGCAGCGTGATGCCTCCGGAGTCGGCAGGAGCAGACTGTCCCGCGATCGTGACGAAGGGGTTCCTGATTTCGAGATCGTTCTTCAGGTCGATGATGCCCCCGACATCGAACACGATCGTCCGCGGGCCTTCCGCGTCAATCGCCTGGCGCAGCGATCCGGGAATCGGCTTCTCCTTCCCCGGCAGGTAGTCCTCCAGCGTCGTAACGACAAAGACCTTCCCGCCGCGTCCGCCAGGCGTGTAAGCCCCCGCACCTTCCGCACCGGGAAACGCCGGGAACAACTCGGCATTCGGGGCGGCCGCCGAAAGGGTTCCCTTCAACACGAGCAGCAACAGCAGTGCCTGGACGGGCCGAGTGAAAACCATCAGTAACTCCCAAATCAAGCAGGCCAGGTCAGCTCCGCGTGCCAACTTGCCCAGTATCCCGAATGTCTAAGTGGAAGCAATCACACTCACTGTACCTAGAGAAGCTGAATCGCCCAAAACGCAGTATGGCCTCCGCCTCTCTCCATGACCAACATGAGAGCGGCATCGTTGAACCTGTCACCTTCGGAGGTGGAGCAGCCCAGCTACTCGTCTCCGCTGGCGTACCCCTCACTCGGCGAGGAGATGCCGCGGGCGTTCAGGATCTCAGCCAGCTTTTCACGGGCGAGTCGCAGACGGCTCTTACAGGTCGGCAGCGGGACATCCATGATCTGGGCGATTTCCGGCAAGCTGACTCCGCCGTAGTGGTGGAGCGTAAAAGTTTGCCGCTGCTCTTCCGGAATCAGCTGGAGTCCCTCTTCGACCAGTTTGGCGACCTCGCGCTGGTCGGCCTGATCCTCGGGTGAGGTCATTTCACCCGCGATCCGGTACAGGACATCGTCCTCCTCATCGCGCGGGCGTTTCACTGCCCGCACGAGGGCGTCATTGGTCTTCCGCCGAATGTCATCGATCAGCAGATTGCGAGCGATACGAAAGAGCCAGCCGCGAAACCGGCCCACGGGGAGATAATCCCACGACTGCTGGTAGAGCTTGATCAGCGTGTCCTGAGCCAGGTCCTCGGACAATTGAATATCGCGGGTATTTCGCAGGAAGAATCCGATCAGTGGAGATTGATATTGATCAACGAGTTCATCGAAGGCGGTATTATCCCCCTCCTGAAGTCGGATCATCAATTGGTCATCATCGGTCATCGAACGTATCGCGAGTGGCTGGAACCTGCCGCACACAATATATTCCATGGCGATACTAAATGACGACACTGCGGCGAGGCACTCCCCTTGGAAAACGCGATCTCTCTGAC
Organism: Planctomycetaceae bacterium; assembly: GCA_947479075.1. GTDB lineage: Bacteria > Planctomycetota > Planctomycetia > Planctomycetales > Planctomycetaceae > TH-plancto1. The sequence goes on along the minus strand of CANJZR010000288.1, from coordinate 3,385 downwards.
ATTCGGCCGGCGCGGAGCCTGCCAGATTCAGATTCCAGCTGACAATTTGAAGTGCCAGTTCCACGCCCCCACTCCGGTGAAGTCGATCAGCGAAGACCTGGCCCATGGTCTGGAATCGCCGCTGAATTACCCGAGTCTGCGGCAAGCCGTCGTTCCGGGAGATCAGATCGTACTCGTTGTCGACCGTCAGACCCCTCAGGCGGAATCGCTCATTCTCGGGGTGTGGACGAAGCTGGAGGCCAGTGGAGTCAGCGCTGAGGACGTGACGATTCTGGTCCCGGCGGCCCTCACTCCGAGCGGAAATCCCGATCTGCGTCGGCTTCTGCCGGCGGAAGTCCGTGAAAAGGTCGCCCTCAAGACTCACGACCCAACCGATGAGAAGTCGCTGGGCTACCTGGCCACGACGACCGGGGGCGAGCGAATCTACCTGAACCAGGACCTGCTCAACGCGGATCTGCCGATCTTGATTGGAGGAGTCGGTTTCGACCCGGTTCTGGGGTTCCGAGGCGGTGGCAGTGCGATCTATCCCGGGCTTTCATCGGTCGACGCGATTCGAAAATCGATCGGACAGGGCCACGAAGAGCTGGCGCCTGACGATTCTCGTCCTCTGCGGCAGATGATTGACGAAGTGACATGGATGCTCGGGCTGCAGTACGCCGTACAGGTGGTCCCTGCGGTCGGGGACGGAGTGTCGGAAATCGTCGTGGGTCAGGTCGATGCAGCATTCCAGAAGGCGTGTTTGCAGCTGACGGAGACCTGGACCCTGCCGAAGATGGCCCGCTCCGACATGGTCATCGTTGCAATCGATCAGGACGCACAAGGGCACTCCTGGTTTCAGCTGGGGGCGGCGCTGGATGTCGCTCGTCAGCTGGTGTCGCGAGAGGGGCGGATTGTGGCCCTGACGGAGCTGCGGTCGGACCTGACACCGGGGATTCAACTCCTTCGAGAAGTCCGTAGCCCGCGCGACGCACTGAAGCCGCTGCGTGATGCCCAGCCGATCGACATGACTCCTGCAGCTCAGATCGCCAAGGCCCTCGATTGGGCTGGCGTGTCGCTTTTGAGCAACCTGCCGGGCGATCTGGTGGAAGAGCTGGGGATGCTCCCCCTCGACCAGACCGAGGAGTTGCAACGTCTTGTCGAATCAGAAGATTCGATCGCCGTCGTCCAGTCCGGCCAGCACGTCTTCGTCCGCAAGCAGAAGGCAGAAACCCCGAAATCGTAGCGATGTTGATATTTGGCAACCTCACCGAATTCAGCAAAACAGGATCACCGTTCAGAGAAAATCTTTGAGAAAAGAGGTTTTGATTGTTTGCTTTCTCCGACGAGCCCGAAGTGGGTTAGTCTGAATCAGAGATGTCAGCTGGCGGACTCCGCACGAGACCACCTGCACTAAACTCTGGTTCGTCATGGAACGAAAGCAAACGTCTTGAATCTGCAACGCTCCACTTTCGCACTACTCGCAGCCATCGGCTTGCTGGGGTCTGGCTACTATAGCTACTCCGCGACTGTCGATGACCAGCGGTTTGAAGTGACTGTCCCTTCCCGGTTGTCGATCGTGGCCCCCGTCGCCGATCCGGCGCAGATTTATACTGGCCCCGGGAATTCCAACATCAGTTTCCCTCGCGAGGATTGGCTGGTCGCTACAAATTCACTCAACGGAGCGACCGTTGTTCTTCAGACGGCATCCTGCTTTCAACACGCTGTCGATCCGCTGACCAAACGGGATGGTCGACTGTCATTGCGGGTGAACTCCACAAATGGCCCCGGATTGTGGGCTGTCACCCGTGCCAGTGATACCACGAATTACGCCAGTGGAGATGAAGACGCCATTGTCCAGGCGATCAGTAACTCGATCGGCGAGGCGAACCTGGGGCTCACAGTCACGTTTATGACTGGGGTTGGAGCCGACCTGGTGGAAGGCGATTACTCGCTGACCGTGATCGGGACTGTCACCGCCAACTGAAGTGAGTCGCCGTCGCCGGACGCTGACTGAGCCGATTACTGCAGCAAGCTGCGATCGAGGACGAACCGCGCTTTGTCGAAGTAGGGTTGCCAGAAAATCTCTGGTTTCCCGTCGCGCAGGCAATCTCGAACCTTGGCCAGGGTATTCAGCGCCATGTGTGGACACTGATTACAGGCACACGTCTCTCCCGAGTCGGTCATGATCCCCGGCACCGGGATGTAGGTATGCCACGGAGCGATCTTCTGGAGCGGATGAATCATGTTCGCTTCAGTCGCCACCAGGAATTTGGTCGGCTCCTTGCGGGCGGCGACATACTGCCGCATTTTTTCGGTACCGCCGATCACATCAGCCAGTTCGAGCAGGTTGGGCGGGCATTCGGGGTGAGCCATCACCAGTGCTCCGGGGTTATTCTTCTTGGCCCGCTTCAAATCGAGCAGGCTGAAAACCTCGTGCACCATGCAGGCTCCCGGCCAGAGAATCATCGGACGGCCAGTCACTTCCGTGATATATCGGCCCAGATGCTGATCGGGAACGAAGAGGATCTCTTTGTCCTTGGCGACCTTGGTTTCAATGATCTCGCGGGCATTTCCACTGGTCACAATCCAGTCACACAGTGATTTCACAGCTGCGGTCGTGTTGATGTAGGCGACCGTCTCGAACTGACGCCCCTGCGCCCGCAGCGTTTCCTGGTAGGCAGCCAGCCGATCGGCAGGACAACTTTCGGCCAGCGAACATCCGGCACGCAAATCGGGCAGCAGTACCCGCTTTTCCGGATTCATGATCTTGGCTGATTCGGCCATGAAGTGAACGCCAGCAAAGACGATCGTCTTCGTCTTCACTTTGGTGGCATCGCGAGCCAGCTTCAGACTGTCGCCGGTAAAGTCGGCGATGTCCTGAATATCTCCGCCAACGTAAAAGTGGGCCAGAATCGTGGCATCCTGCGATTTCTTCAGACTCTCGATTTCTTCGATCAGATCGAGGGGATCCTCGTTCGACTCCTGGGGAGAGAACGGACTGGAGATCACAGGAAGGTCGATTGACTGGGCCATATTTCAGCCTGACAAAGTCAGTACATGCGTGGGAATGGATTGCTCAGGCGACCCGCGTCCGAGTCCCTGAGACAAATCATATCCGGCGACTGGGAATATCGTGAGCGTGACCGGTCTCTGCGCCGCAGATTGACATGGTCCCCATGACCAGAACGTCCCGATCAAGGCTCCCCATTCCCGATCCGCGGGAGTGGAAAACCAGTCTCCTGGTGGGCTCGCACGGCTGCAAAGACACGCCAAGTTCGGGTCACGACGGTTTTATGTGGCGAGTTGTGAACTTTTCAAGAATGCCAATCTGTCGAAAATCCACAAATTGACTTCGAATATCTTCACCGATATCGTTGGTTATCAGGAAACTTTGACGGGCCAATTT
>CANJZR010000287.1 GCA_947479075.1 Planctomycetaceae bacterium | reverse complement strand
GAAGTGCCCCTTATGTCCGCAGGTGCCGCTGGTGTTGTAGCTCTGCTGCACCGAGCTGAAGGCTGAGCCGACATCTTCGAGTTCGTTATTGATGTTCAGCGACACTTCGCTCAAGCCAACCACCAGGCCGAGGACGGCGATCGTCGAGACCAGGACCAGTTCGGCCGAGACGATGAAACCAGCTTCGTCGTTCTTCAGTGCGTTGATGAGCTTGAGCATGAGAGAGTCTTTCGTTCGTGGGGTCTGTCGTGTGTCGCGGTGAGAGTCACTGGCGATGAAAAGATGTAAAGCACCCCCGATGCCAAAGTTTCTGAACAGCGCCAAGATGCATTGACACACAAAACATAAACTTCGCCGTAAGTCACGCCTTAGATGACCTTTGTGAAACGCAAAGAAATCATTTTTCTTATCAGTTCCTCACAGGATCCCCTCCATGCCAGTGATGCATTTGGGCAACAGAACACCGCCTGACGCAGGATTTGTTCTGTAAGTCGTTCTCTGAAAGTGAGTTAAAGCGTGTTTCCGAAACACATCCTGGTTGTGTTTTCGCAACGTATTTCACCTCTCTTCCGCAAGGATTCGACTCCACCCAACAAGTTTCCAGCAGGCCGCAAGACGACAGGGGGTCGGTGGCAGCCGAAACTGGCCCCGGCTATAAATCTGATCCCTGCCATGACTCCTTCGAGGCGCGTTGCATTGAAGCGGGTCAGGCGCATTGGAAAGTCACGTCGATGTCCCGCTCTCCGCTCGAAACGTCCGATCCTGCTCTCTGGAAAAGCCTTCAGAGTGAGCGTCGGCGTCAGAAAGAGGGACTGGAGCTGATCGCTTCAGAGAACTACACCTCCGCAGCCATTCTCGAAGCAGCGGGGACAATCCTTACGAACAAGTATGCTGAGGGTTATCCCGGCAAGCGGTATTACGGCGGCTGTGAATTCGTCGACGAGATCGAGGATCTGGCACGCAACCGGGCCAAGGAGCTGTTCGGCGCCGAACACGTCAACGTGCAGCCGCACGCAGGTTCCCAGGCGAACATGGCTGCCTACATGTCGGTGCTGAAGCCTGGCGACACCGTCCTGGCGATGGATCTGTCGCACGGCGGCCACCTGACCCATGGGATGGGACTGAATTTCTCAGGGAAGCTTTACAACTTCGTGCATTACGGAGTCCGCGAGTCGGACCATCGGATCGACTTCGATCAGGTCGTTCGCCTGGCCCGCGAGAACAAGCCGAAGATGATCGTGGCTGGGGCCAGTGCGTACCCGCGCGAGATCGATCATGCCAAGTTCGCTGAAATTGCCCGCGAGAATGGGGCACTGTTCATGGTCGACATGGCCCACTACTCCGGCCTGGTGGCTGGGGGGATTCACAACAGCCCGATTCCTCACGCCGACTTCGTGACGACGACTACGCACAAAACGCTGCGTGGACCGCGATCAGGGATCGTGATGTGCAAGGAACAGTACGCGAAAGATGTCGACAAGACCGTCTTTCCGGGCCTGCAGGGTGGTCCGCTGATGCACATCATTGCCGCCAAGGCTGTGTGTTTCGGCGAGGCCCTCCAGCCCTCATTCAAGGTTTATGCCCAGCAGGTCGTGAACAACGCCAAGGTGTTGGCCGAGACGTTGATTGCGGGCGGAATTCGCCTGGTGTCCGGTGGCACCGACAATCACCTGATGCTGTGCGATGTGACCGCGATCGAAGGTCTATCGGGCAAGATCGCCGAACACGCACTCGACAAGGCGGGGATCACCGTCAACAAGAATATGATCCCCTACGACAAGCGGAAGCCGATGGACCCCAGCGGTGTCCGTGTCGGTACCGCAGCCCTGACGACGCGCGGGATGAAAGAGGCCGAGATGAAACAGGTCGGTGCCTGGATCCTGCGCTGCCTCAAAAACGCCAGCGATGAAGCCTCGCTGAGCAAAATCCGCCATGAAGTCGCGGAATTCACGAACGCGTTCCCCGTGCCTGGGATCGGCTGATTCCCGTTCTTTCTAAGACAGACATTGCAGTTCTCCTGGGCCAACTCCTCTGGTGCTGTTCAACGGCGCTACGGGGAGTTACACATTGAGCTGGCGGCGGGCATTCGCGCGTCGTGCCACTCCTCAGGGAACCACATCGATGAAGATCACCTTTCTCGGCGCCGCGGGCGAGGTTACCGGCAGTCAGCATCTGATCGAAACCGACAACCTGCGTCTGCTGCTTGATTGTGGACTCTTTCAAGGCCATAGACGTGAGTCTCGGGTCAAGAACATGGAGTTCCACTGCCACCCCAAGGATCTCGATGGGGTAATCCTGTCGCATGCCCATATCGATCACTGTGGCAACCTGCCGGGGCTCTATCGGGCAGGATTCAAAGGGACGATCTTCTGCACCGACGCCACAGCTGACATCGCCAGCTTCATGCTGCTCGATGCGGCTCATATTCAAGAGGAAGATGCCAAGTACCTGAACCGCAAGAAGCGTGGCAAGGACCTGATTGAGCCACTCTACACAACAGAAGATGCCGAGGATGTTCTGCGCCAGTTCCAGCCGCTGCAGTTCAATGAGTGGCATGAACTGGCCACGGATGTGCGAGTGCGATTCCTGCCCGCCGGTCACATTCTGGGCTCGGCGATCACTGAGCTGGAAATTCGCGAGGGGTCGCTCTGGAAGCGGATCGTCTTCACGGGAGATCTGGGGCGCTACAAGATGCCGCTGCTGGTCGACCCCTACCCGGTCGAAAATGGCGATGTGCTGATCATCGAGAGCACGTACGGCAACCGCGTGCATCCTCCCGTGGCGGACATGAAGGATGATCTCCTGAGGATTATCAGTGACACGGCACTGCGGGGTGGACGCGTCATCATTCCGGCCTTCAGCCTGGGGCGTACTCAGCAGGTGATCTATCACTTGAACGAGCTGTTCAATGAGAACAAGCTGCCGCGAATTCCGGTGTATGTCGACAGCCCGCTCTCGACTCGCTGTACCGAGGTGCATCGTCGTTATCAGGAGCATCTCGATGAGGATGTCAACAAGACGTTGCGTCACGATGTCGACATCTTCAGCTTTGAGACGCTGCATTACACCGAATCGCCTCAGCAGAGCATGGAGCTGAATGACAAGTCGGGCCCGTTCGTCGTGATTTCGGCCAGCGGAATGTGTGAAAGTGGTCGCGTGCTGCACCATTTGAAACACGCCATCTCGAATGAGCGTAACACGATCATCATGATCGGGTATCAGGCACCCGGTACACTGGGAGCCCGTATCGCCGAGAAGCAACCGTTTGTGCGGATCCATGATGCCGAGTATGCCGTGAAGGCCCATGTCGAGTTGCTGGGCGGCCTTTCCGCGCACGCCGATGTGAATGACTTCAAGACCTGGCTGGAGCAGTCCACGGAGCACGGGGACTTTGGCCGGGCGTTCATCGTTCACGGCGAGAAAGACGGAGCAACCGGGCTGGCTTCCATGCTCAAGGAGTTCGTCGATGGCGAGGTGACCATTCCGCAACGGTTTGAGAGCTTCAAGGTCTGAGCCCAGGCCAATGAGCCTCTGGTGCGCACCGGCAACGGGTTTCTCTGAACCCGTCGCCGGAGTATCGCATGAATTTCGGGATCCAATCCGAGTTTGACCTGACCGTGATTACGGCGACCTGCCGACGGCCCGCGCAGCTGGGGAGTTGCCTGGCGCAGTTTCGCAGCCAGAGTCTCGGAGGCCTTCGCTGCGAACATCTGGTCGTGTCCGACGGCATCGACCCGGAATCCCGGTGGTTGGCGAACGAATTCGGGGCCCGATACATCGAGCGGTCGGCGCCGGGCGGCCAATGGGGCTCATTGGCAAGAGATGAGGGCATCCGCGCGGCATGCGGGCGGTTCGTCTGTTTCTGGGATGACGACAACCTCTACGAACCGCACGCGCTGGCGACAATTTACGCTGCCGCTTTCGGACATGACATCGGTGTCGTCCAAACTCGTTATCGCTGCCGGTCGCGTGTCGGCCAGATCATCATCCCGCGCCGCTGGACCGGATCGTTTCAACCGGGCGATGTCGACACCATGTGTGTTTGCGTTCGCCGCGATCTGGCAGTTCGCGAACGATGGGAACAGCTTCCATTTCCCACACGCCCGACAACGGACTGGCATTGGCTGCATCGTTTAGAGAAGTATCAACCCCGGATTCAGTTTGTACCAGTCGTGGTTGGATTCCACCTGTAAACCCAGACCGTCCTGCCTGGAGCACATGTCTGGTGGAGATTGAGCCGGGACAAATAAAAAACCGTCGATCTCCCCAGGGTTTGACCAGGAAAACCGACGGTCTGTGTGGACTGACTTAGGCCTCAGCTTCTACGGACCTCTTCACGAGCAGATTGGCATCAGGCTCATTCAGCATCCCTTTCAACTGGTCCATCTCCTCCTGGCTCATGCCGTACTCCCGAATCAGATGCTCGACAAGCGGGAGAGCCTGGCCGTTAAACAGGTTATTGATGAAGTTCTTGACTGTGTCACGAATGACCTGTTTGGGACGGGCATCAGCAGTGTAAATCAGGCTCCGGCCTTCACGACGTGAAACCAGGTACCCCTTGGCCTCCAGACGACGGAGAAACGTCTGAACCGTCTTGTAGTTGATGTCACGTGTTTCCGGCAGGTTATCCAGAACTTGTCTTACGGACGCCTCGCGCAAGGTCCACACGATGCGTGCGACCTCCATTTCTGCACGAGACAGGGCAGGTCGATCGGTCATCAAACGCTCCTCAGGAATGACGCCAGCTAGCAACAACCACACTTTCCGGCAAGAGCCCACCTTGACAGAACGAGCTTGTCTGAAAAAATGCTGGCAAACAGAATGAGGGAATCTTAACAAGTAATTCTATTGATACGTCGACCTAGACCCACATTTTCTTGACAGAAATGATACTGGTCTCTGTAAGACTAGCGTCTAACATAAGTACACGAGAGTAATTCCTGCTCAGAAACTTCTCCCTCAAAATTCTTCAATCAGTGAAACAATGTCCTGGATGGAGTGGTATAGCTCGCTGATAAAGCCCACGTGCACACCGTCACCGCACACAATTGGAACGGTGTGGCAGCTGCTTTACCCAGTGATCGTTATCAGCTTCGGATATGTGTTTTGTCTGGCTTATCGACGTAAGATTCCCTCGCGAGTTGCTCTGCCATTCGCCCTAAATCTAATTTGTAATTTATCTTTTACCCCCATTCAGTTTGGGCTGCGAAATCTACCACTGGCGACCATCGACATCCTGATCGTGCTGGCATCTATAGTGTGGTGCATTATTGCGATTTGGAAACACTCGCGCTGGGTCGCTCTGGCTCAATTCCCTTACTTAACCTGGGTCTCAATTGCCACCTACTTACAGATATACATTACCGTGATGAATTGGGGACGGTGATGATTCGTCTGGGCTTATGTTGCATGTTTCGTGATCAACCGATTCGTTTTGCGACGACCACAGCGACG
>CANJZR010000286.1 GCA_947479075.1 Planctomycetaceae bacterium | reverse complement strand
CGGGCGACCAGATCGTTGTCACCCGTCACGACCTTCACTTGTACCCCATGGCCTTCGAGGGCCCGGATGGCGGCTTTCGCCGTATCCTTGGGCGGGTCGAGAAAGGCCACGTAACCGTTGAGGATCAGATCGCACTCATCGGCCCGCGAGTACGGACTTGAGCCGCGCGGGGCAACAGTCTTGGTCGCGATCGCCAGCACGCGGAAGCCATCCGCGCTGAGTTGCTGATACTCCTCTTTGAGTTCATCGATATACAAGTGCTCCATCGGAAATACGTCGCCATCCAGTTCGAACTGCTGGCAACGCGGAAAGATCTCCTCGGGAGCCCCTTTGGTGATCATCCGATCCTGCCCCTCGGGGGTGCGGACGACGACCGACATGATGCGCCGCTGAAAATCGAAGGGAATCTCATCAACCTTGGCATAGCGTGGGATGTCGACATGTGCCTCGGAGTGCAGCAGGATCGCCCGGTCGAGGATGTTTTTGAGCCCGGTTTGAAAGTAGCTGTTCAAGTAAGCCAGCGAGAGGATGGCATCGCTCTCCTGCAGGACGACATCGCAGTGCTTCTCCAGAATCACCTGGTCCATGGTGAGTGTTCCCGTCTTGTCGGTGCACAGCACATCCATCGCCCCCAGATTCTGGATCGCGTTCAGGCGTTTGACGATCACCTTCTTCCGGCTGATCTCCAGGGCCCCTTTAGACAGGCAGACCGACACGATCATCGGCAACATCTCGGGCGTCAGTCCGACCGCCACTGCCACGGCAAAGAAGAAGGCCTGCGTCCACTGCCCCTTGGTCAGTCCATTGATCAGGAATACCAGCGGGACCATCACCAGAATGAATCGCAGCATGAGCCAGGTGAACCGCGTGATTCCCTGATCAAAGGCCGAGGGAGTCGAGTCCTCGGTCAGGATCTCAGCCATGCCACCCAGATAGGACTGGGGTCCGGTGGCGACCACGACCGCGGTGGCTGCGCCGCTTTCGACGCTCGTCCCCAGATACGCAATGCTGGTCAGCTCCAGTGGTGCGACGGTGGCGGGAGATTTCTCGACATCGTACTTTTCAACGGGCAGGCTCTCTCCGGTAAGTGGCCCCTGAGCGATAAACAGATCCTTCGCCGCGACGATGCGGACATCACCCGGAATCATGTCCCCCGCAGCCAGCTAGACCACGTCACCTGGCACGAGCTGCGAGAGGGCAATCTCCTGGGCGACTCCCTCGCGCATGACAGTCGCGGTGACCGAAATCATCGCCTTGAGTTTCGCAGCTGCACTGTCAGCGCGTGCTTCCTGGATCAGCTTGAGGCCAACCCCCAGGATGATCATGAGCAACATCATGATCCCCGCCCGTGCGTCGCCCGTTACAAATGAAATCGTGCTGAGTACCCCCAGCAGAATCACCAGCGGATTGATGACTGCATGCCACAACAGCTTGCCCCACCCGGTTTGCTGATCTTTCGCCAGCACATTCGGGCCATACTGGATCAGTCGCGCAGCAGCTTCCTCCGCGGTCAGTCCTTCCGCGCGAGTTCCCAGTCGCTCATACACCGCAGCTGCATTGAGTACCGCAGACTCGATGACAGCCTGGGAGACCTTGATCTGTGGCTTCTCACGTCGAATCGCAGCAAACAAATGCTTGGGGAGACCAGCGGGCATGTAAGCCACACTTTCAGTACCACAGTTCAGATCGAAGAGATGCGACCTCAACAGTGTACGCACATAACAGCTCTACTGGCAGCCTCGATCTGTTGCCAGTAATCGCTGCGCTCCGTTGCGAGCGCAATGTTTTATCAAGCGCAGGACATCGCCAGCGATCTAGATTCCAAGGTATCTCAAACGTCCAGTCCGTAGTGAACTGGCCATTACGGCTGGCGAATACAGACCAGCTGTTCCTTGCGATCCGCTCCGTTTCCAACGCCAACTCGCAGGAACAGCTCCTTGCCACTGACCGCAATGCTGGAGTAGCTGTCGTTGCCGAGTGTGTTGCGGGCGACTTCGTGGAACGCATCTCCCTTGGCCTCGAACACGACCGTCTCGCCCGATAGATTCGGCACGAACAGCTTGCCCTGGCAGACGACCGGCGAGGCGCTGAACGATCCGCCGAGACGCTGCTTCCACAGCTCTTTGCCGGTCTTGGCGTCCCAGCACCACGCGATCCCACCGTCCTCGATGGCGAAGAGATGCTCTCCCGAAACCACGAGCGATGGTTCATAGACCTTGGTCTTGTTGCTCCAGACCTTTGTCCCGTTTGCGTCGACACCAACCGTCTCGCGGTCGGGGTAACCACCGCTCGCAAAGACCATCGTCCCATCGGTGACTGGCGTCCCGCACGTCGCCTCGGCGATCGCGTCGATTGACCACAGCTCATCTCCCGTCGCCGGGTTGTAGCTGGTGAGTTTGTTACACCCACTGATGACCAGCTGATCCCGGCCACCGATCGTGGCCAGCAGCGGCGAGGAATAGGTCGCCACAGCGGGGCGGGCCTTGCGCCAGATGACATCGCCGGTCTCGCGGTACAGGGCGGCGATGTAACCCCCACTCAGGTTGTCACCCGCGATGATGATCGTCGACTTGTAGAGAATCGGCGACGGTGCGAACCCGAATTTCGAACCAAAGGCTCCAACGTCCTGCTGCCAGAGTCGCTTCCCATCGAGGTCGAGAGCCGTCACGAAAATCCGGCCCGAGTTGAAGAACGCCGCGAAGAGCCGCGACCCGTCGCACGCCACCGTGCTGTTAGCGTTGCTGCTCTTCTGATGAATCACCGCGGGGTCGGGGAAGCCCCCTTCGTGCACCGCTGTCTCCCAGCGGGGCTTGCCGGTCGCGCGGTCGATGGCGATGACGACCTGCTTCTGCGGTTCCGGGATGGCTGTGGCAACATAGACCGTCGAGCCGACAACGATCGGCGAGGAGTGCCCACGCCCGGGGATATCCGCTTTCCAGGCGACGTTGGATGTCTCGTCCCACTTCACCGGGACCTCTGCGCTGCCAGCTGTGCCATCGCCGCGTGGGCCGCGCCACTGCGGCCAGTCGGTCTCGCCGACCTGGATCGGCGCTGCCTCAGCCGCAGCGGCCTTCGGAGCGACCTCGACCACCGGCACCGACTCCGCGGGCGGCCGACGAGAACAGCCGGTAAGTGTGAATGCAGTGATGAGAGCAACCGCCAGCGCAAGCCTGGTGAGTGAAGTATTGGCCAATCGAGTCATGAGAGTAACCATCGAGACAGATGAAGCGAGCGAGGCGAATCGCTGAACGATAGACCACCCGGGATTTAGCGGCAACAATGGCACCCGGGGGATCTACTACGCTGCGACCCAAGACATCAATCGAGCGGTGCCTTCGCGAGCGACGTTCCTCAACTAGGGCTATCTAACACAGGTGTATTTCGCAAATCAAAGCATTCTCCAACCGCGGGGGTTACTTATCGTTCGAATCAGCGTCCGTCTGAGGTTGATCACATATCTGTGCGATGTCGCCGTACTCTGTTCCTTGCGATGGCGGAAAAGCGCGGCAAGGCCATCCACGCGTGCCATAGTCGATGTAACGTCCCTTGTACTGCATCGCATGTAGAGCCACTTTGTTGATAAGCGTTTGCACCCGATGGTGCTGGTCAATCATAAGCTGCTTGCGGATGTTGTTTTCAGGGACTGAAAGCCGCGCATGAGCTGCCGTGTTTCGCAGGTCCTTCCAAGCTTGGATGTCTTCGTTTTCGACGCCCAGTGTGCCTGTGGTTCGCAAGTGGTGCAAAATATCGATGGGGCGTCGTGAATTGATGTTGCTCAAGAGCCCTTTCATTCGCTCCTTAAGCTTGTCTCCGATCGAAGGGGGATTCGCCTTAAGCCATTCGTGGACTCGATCGATTTCGTCCGGTGTAATGCCTGTATCACTCATACTTGCAGGCTCGAATACGATCTTGAGTAACCCTTCCAGGCAGATACACGCGATCGCGATTCTGGATTCAAACGAGTTGTCCGCAGAGTCGCGACAAAGTCGGAGAAGATTTGAGACCGGTTGCCCTTTGTCCGACCGGAAAAGTTCGATAGTACAGGCGAGAAGAGCTTCGATCAGATCTCTTGTGTCGAAGCGACTATCCAATGGAGGCGGAACATTGTTGTCTGTGGTTCGCCATGCAGGACTTTGGATTAGACGAACATACTTCTTACCACCGCTACAAATGGACTCGTATCCACGTAATATACTGTCACGACCGAGTAGAAAACTCATCGATTGCTGGACAACGTCTATATGGGCTGCAACGCGATCTTCAGAGGTGACACCTGAAAACCGAATCATGACATGCATATGTCCTGTGTGATGAGACCGAGCAATAACTTTCCCGAGACCTGTATCGCATTCGAGCCAATCATAACTCGAGCTCCTCCCACCCATAAACGGGTTGTCGTCATGTCTTTCGCTCTCACGAGACCATGTTTCGAGCGAAGGCTCAAAGACAGCGTGTACATAATCTTGGCGAGCACTGCGATCGACATCCTGGGTTATCTTTGCAGAGAGAACGCTGAGCTTGCAGATCTCAGAACTCACATGACTGAAAGGTTGGATACCTGAGATCTCCGAGGATCTCGCAGTGACTTCCATTCCCTTGTCCGTGAATCCTGTCACTTGGACGAAGTCGTGATCCTGAATGAGAGTTCCCGCCCTTCGATCTTCACGAAAATGACTATAGTAGTAATTACGTAACGCAGATTTGCTTTCAGGCAAGTATGAGTGAATCAACATATTTGATTCGGAATCCCATTGAAGACGCCCACTACCAGATAACATTCCTATCTCTTTGCCAGTGACTGTCAGCTTGGGGAGGTCAATTACGCCAGAGCCAGATATCAAAAGCTCAATCCATTCAGAAAACATTTCATTCCTTGTCTGGATGTTCGTGGTGCCCTTCTATCGAAGTCTGCCACTCTATGATTGCTGGAACCTCAGCAGTGTTGCCCAAGTTGCTTGCAACTTTGAGGCCTCAGGTTGGAGAAACCACTGAACAAAAAGCTTATATCAATTTGAGAGGTCCACTACCTCACCAGTACCGGGCCACCCCGCTCACTTCGCATTACCCACCTTGGCCCGGAGCGTCCTCTCAAAGAACTCATTTACAGCAGGGACCAGCCACGGGACACCTTTCAGTGAATGCGGGCAGTGGCCGATCTTGGAGAGGCGGTGATAGGTGACATCCTTCGCCCCCGCCTGGTCGAGGGCGATCACGAACCGGTCCGCGGTTTCGACTCCCACCTGTTCGTCATCGACGCCGTAGATCAGCATGATCGGCGGCGTGTTGGGAGAGACATGCTTGACCGGCGAGGCCAGCTCATAGTCACCGGACCCAGCTGCGCCGGGAGCGCCGCCGAGGAACAGCTTGATCGCATCGGGGATCTGGTTGTGTTCGACCTGATGCCGTAGATCGATGGGGCCACTGTCGCTCACGACCGACTGCACCCGGCTGGAGAACTCCCG